>CAZRKW010000013.1:2159-35723 GCA_964600355.1 uncultured Acidobacteriaceae bacterium | reverse complement strand
CGATGATACTGCGTTGGCAACGACGCGGGAACGTAGGTCACCGCCAGGGATTAAATCAAAAAAGGCTCCGAGCAATCGGAGCCTTTTTTATTTTCCAGATGAGCGTTAACCTACGATGGGCCTGTGGCCCGTTCCCGATGACCAGCCATTACGACACTAGCGAGTCTTCCGAAGGCGATATCTCAAAGGGGGAGATGCAAGACGCGATCTTGCGTTCAGGCTACCTCATAGAGCTCAGAGTTCGCCAGAAGATGGAAGAATCCGGCTTTCATGTAGAGAGCAGCCCGGCCTACGCCGACCCTTTGACAGGAAAGTCTCGGGAGTATGATCTAAGCGCGGTAACGACCTTCGATCTATTGGGTCGAGACCAGACAATCGATTTTCTGTGGGCACATTTGGTGGTCGAATGCGAAAATAACATTCAACCAATAGTTTTCTTCACGCCGAAGTCTGACTTCGATCACCTCATTTCAGAAGCGGTAAAGATTTCTGGGATGCCCCTGAAGTTTCCGTCTGAAAATTGGGCAAAGAACCTGCCAGAGCTCCTCGAATTCGAGAAATTCCATCATTATTGGCGTTGGCCCGTAGCCACACAATATTGTTCGTTTCACAGGAAAAACCCTAAGTCCCCTTGGATTGCCTCTCATCCGGAAGCGCATCATCAGACTTTTACGAGCCTGATAAACGCCCTGGAAAGCGAGATGGATGAACATTTCAGGCTTCTTGCCGAAAACAAACCTGGCGAACGGCAGAGTGTCAATCTGTCGATCAATTACCCTCTGCTGATTCTCGCAGGAGATATTCTGCTGGCAACTCAAACGGCTAAAGGCATTTCGCTTCGCCAAGTGAGCAAGGTTCAACTGAGAAAGGAGCTCTGGCACACCGGTCGGCGGTCGGTTTATCATATCGATGTGATCACGGAAAGCCATTTGGGGAAATACCTAGATCAGATCCACAACGAAATTAAGAGTATTCGTAAACTAGGCCAGGACAAGAGTGCTGTGATTGTCGAAGCGCTGACCATGTGCGTGGCAAAAGTACGTAGTTCTCCTGAACAGTTGCGGCAGGTTATCGAAGCTATCTAGTCAGTACGCACGGTGAAGACACGTCCTGCACGCTTCCTCGCGACGATCTACAGGATCTGGATGATGCGCCACGTGGATGTCCCGCAGGAGATATCAGACGCGCTCGCCAAAGCCTACCGCGCCTCCACTCCAAAGCTGCGCAAGGGGCAAAAGACGAAATACATTCCTGTGGTTGCCATGGTCAATGGCCGTAGTGCGCGAAGCACGCTGGTTCCAGCCGGCGCCGGACGCTATCGTCTGCAGCTAATCACCGCCCTGCGCAAAGCGGCAGAGGCCGACACAGGCGACGCAGTGGCTGTCGAACTGCGCCTGGACCGCGAGCCGCGAACTCTTCCACCAGTTCCGCCGGACCTGCAGACAGCCTTGAAAGAGCACCCGAAAGCGCGCAAGGCATTCGAGAGCTTCGCGCCAGGCCAGCGCCGTCAGTTCATTCAATGGTACGACGCGGCCAAGTCTCCGGACGTGCGCCGCCGTCGGCTCGATCGCGCCCTCGACATCCTCCTCGAACGCGCCGCCCTCTCCCGCAAGCGCCGCTAGCCGCCGTCGCCCTGGAATTTGGGGGGTCGGAGCCTCGGCTCCGAGATTACCCAAACGGCGGCGCAGCGCCAACCATGCCGCCGCAGGCTGTGGCATAGCGCGAAGCTCGAAGCCTCAATTCCACCGCCCCATCTCAAAATCCATCCGTAAAAACCCCAGCTCTCCTTCGGCTTCTACGGATTGAACCAATCCCGGTCACGAGCAATACTCCAGGCTCTCAGGAGGTTTCGCGTGAACCCCTCAAAGAACCTTTCGCTTCTTCTCCTCTCCGCCGCCGTTCTGCTGACCTCAAGCGCAAGAGTCTCGGCGCAAACGAACCAGCCCACGGCGGCGCCGCAATCCTCCAGCAAGCCAGCGGCTCAAGCGGCCGGTAGGCCCCCGGCTTCATCGGCGACGGCGACCGCGAAGCCGCTCGCGACGGTTGGCCAGCCCGCGGCACGCTACGTGAACTGCCACGCGCTCGAAACGCACACGAACGCACAGCCCGCCGTAATCGTCGTCGTTTTTACGCAGCGGGACAAGACGGACCACGCGCGCCTTTCAGATCTGCTCAAGGAAAGCGACAGCGCGGCCGTCGAACTTCGCACGATCGACGGCAAGTGGCACAAGGCCACCCTGGTGCGACTGCGCACTTGCTTTGGACGCGGCATGCTGTTCCTTGCGGCGGACTCCGGCGCGCCCCACGACCGCGAGAATTTCCTCCTCCGGTTTCCTCCTAAGAAAATCTCCTGACTTGCGATAGCATCCCTGCATGAAACGAATGCAAGTGTGGGCGGTAGTAAGTCTGGCGCTGAGCATATGGTCGCCGGCAGTCTTAGCCCAGACGAAAGCGCCCAAGGTCCGCGCGACCGCGCCGGACCGCGATCAGCTCGGAATGACGTGCGCTCAAATCCTCGCGATAACCTCCGCGGACTGGGTAGCGCAATTCAATGCAAAGGCAAAAGACGCCGCGCCCGCGCAACAAAGAACGCTCCGGGCCATCGCGGTATACGGCAAGTGCTACGACGCTCGCACCGATCGCCTCGCGGCTTCGCTTGCCAAATCCGGCGCCGGCCCGCTGATGGGCGCGCGCGGGAATCTCCGCGATTTACAGCAGGCGCTCGATGCCTTCACAGCGAAAGCCCTCGCCGCCTCCGATCCTCCCGCCGACGCCATAAAGACGGCGAACGCGCAGCTTTACGAAAAGCAGTTCCGCTATGAGTTTTATCAAAGCTACGAAAAGAGCCCGGTCGCGAAGCCGGCGTCCGCAGCGCCGGCACCCGCCACGGGTACATCTTCCACATCTCCGCCCGCGCTTCCATCCTCATCCGCTTCCGCGAACTCAGCCCCCGACGCGGCGAATCCCGTCACCCAAGCCAAGAATCATTTCGGCGAACTTCTCGACGCGCTTCCCGAAGACAAAGAGCACCAGCTCCACGCCGCCTTCGGAGACATCGTCGGCCGCAGCCAGATGACCGAAGCGACGCGCCTTGAAATCTACCGCTACGCCATCTTCCTGCTCGAGCCGCCCTCGGCCACGCCCTTCGCCCCGCCGCCCTTCTAGTCTAGGCACCGCACCACGACAACAACTGCTTGAAACACCTCCTGCATGATTGCTACGGTGGTTCGTCGATGTTCGACGCACTCTTGCAAAGGGGGGCGGATGCGGTTCACAGAAAGGTGGGCTAAGCCAAATCACCCGCAAATCTCCGGCTCCAGACCCACGGAGCCCCTCGATTTTGGCGCCCGTTTCTCGATCTCCTCACTCGACACACTCGGACGAACGGAAACACATCTAACTCATTGCAAACAAACGATGGCGGTGTCGCTCACTCGACACTACTATCGCACCTCGTGCGCACAATTTTGCGCCCTCGCTTTTGCCGTCGTGCTGCTGTCCGGGCTCCCGGCTCGCGCCCAGATAACCGACGCCACCCGGCAGCTTTCGCGCGACGTCTTCAAGCAGCTCATCGAGATCAACACCACCGATTCGGTCGGCAGCACCACCATCGCAGCCGATGCGATGGCCCAGCGCCTCCGCGATGCCGGCTTTCCCGCAGGCGACGTCGTGGTGCTTGGCCCCAACGACCGCAAGGGCAACATGGTCGCGCGACTTCGAGGCACCGGCGAGCGCAAGCCGATCCTCCTGATCGGCCATCTCGACGTGGTGGAGGCCCGCAAGGAAGACTGGTCCGTGGACCCCTTCGAGTTCCTCGAGAAGGACGGCTTCTTCTACGGGCGCGGAACGCAGGACATGAAAAGCGGCGACGCCATCTTTGTCGCCACGCTGATCCGCTTCCAGAAAGAAAACTACCGCCCCGATCGCGACATCATCCTCGCGCTCACTGCCGACGAGGAAGGCGGCAAATCGAACGGCGTCGATTGGCTGCTCAAGAATCATCGCGATCTGATCGACGCGGAATTTGTGCTCAACTCCGACGGCGGCGGTGTCTACACGCGCGACGGGAAGCCCGTGATCGTCACCGTCGACGCCACCGAAAAGCTGTACGCAGATTTTCAGCTTTCGGTGACCAACCCGGGCGGACACAGCTCCCTGCCGGTGCCCAACAATGCCATCTATCATCTGACCGACGCCCTGGCGCGCCTCGAACGCTACAAATTCCCCTTCGAGCTGAACGACATCACCCGGGCGTTCTTCGAGCGCACCGCGCCCAGCGAAAACCCGCAGACGAACAGCGATATGAAGGCAATCTTGAAAGATCCGCCATCGGCCGCCGCGATCGCGCGGCTTTCCGAAAACCCGTTGTATAACGCCACGATGCGCACTACGTGCGTTGCCACGCGCCTCGATGCCGGCCACGCCAATAACGCGCTGCCGCAAATGGCCCGCGCGATTGTGAACTGCCGGGTTCTGCCGCAGCACACGCGGGAAGAGGCGCGGCTCGATTTGATCAAAGTTCTCGCCGATCCGGCCATCGCCGTGCGCTATGTAGCCGATACGGGCGAAATCTCCGATACCGCTCCTGGCCGCCATGACTCTCCTCCGGTCACGCTGCGCCCCGAGGTGATGAAGCCGCTCGAACAAATTGCGGCATCCATGTGGCCAGGCGCGCCGGTGATCCCCACGATGGCCACGGGCGCCTCCGATGGCGTCTATACCAACGCGTCCGGCCTGCCCACCTACGGGATTTCGGGAATCGCCATCGACTTCGGGGACGTCCGCGCGCACGGCCGGGACGAGCGTGTCGGTGTCGACTCCTACTACGATGGAGTCGAGTTCTACTACCGTTACCTGAAAGCTCTCACGTCGCCATCGCAGTAATTCCAGCTAAAAGAGACCTCGATGAACTTGATGCGGAGCGCGCTGCTGAAGGCCTCGGAGAGTTCGTGGCTCCGCGAACGCGCGCCGCGCTACCGGTTCATCCGCCGCACGGTCGAACGCTTTCTGCCGGGAGAGAGTCTCGACGATGCTCTGGCAGCCGCGAGCCGGCTATCGCAGAGCGGCATCGACACTCTGCTCACGCATCTCGGCGAAAACGTCGCCGGCCGCGCCGAAGCGGAAGAAGTCACCAACCATTACATGAAAGCGCTCGACAGGATTCGAGCGGCGTCGCTGCCCTCGGAAATCTCCGTGAAGCTCACGCAGCTTGGTCTCGATCTGGACGCCGAGTTTTGCTTCGCGAATCTCGAAAAGCTCCTTCGGCATTCGCTCGAAAGCACGTCGGGAAGAATCGTCTGGATCGACATGGAGCACAGCCCCTACGTCGACGTCACGCTCGATCTTTACCGCCGCGCGCGCAGGGCTTACGCCAATACCGGAGTTTGCGTGCAGGCGTATCTCTATCGAACGGAGAAGGATCTCGACTCGCTGATCGCGATGGGAGCCGCCGTGCGCCTAGTGAAGGGCGCCTACAACGAGCCTTCTGAAATTGCGTTCCCGAAAAAATCCGATGTGGACGAGAACTACTTCCATCTCGCGCAGCGCCTGTTGAGCCCGGAGTCGCGAGCCGCAGGCGTCCGCGCGGCCATCGCGACGCACGATTTGAAATTGATCTCGCGGATCCGCGAGTGGGCAGCCTCCCAGGGAATCGCCAGGAATCAGTTGGAATTTGCAATGCTGTACGGCATTCAGCGGGAGGAGCAGCTGCGATTGGCGCGCGAAGGATATCGCGTGAGCGTGCTGGTTTCCTACGGCTCGTTCTGGTTCCCTTGGTTCATGCGGCGGCTCGCCGAGCGCCCCGCGAATATTCTCTTTCTGGCGAAAAATATCTTTTCTGCTTAGTGGACTAGCGAGTGCGCTCGTCGTGTTCGACTTTTCCATCGCGCAGGCGGATCACGCGATGGGCGTGCAGCGCGATATCGGGTTCGTGGGTCACGACGATGATCGTATTGCCTTTCTCGTGCAAGCTGGCAAACAGTCCCATGATTTCGTCGCCGGTGGCGGAGTCGAGGTTTCCGGTGGGCTCGTCGGCAAGCAGGATGGAAGGGTGATTCACCAGCGCGCGCGCAATGGCCACGCGCTGCCGCTGGCCTCCGGAAAGCTCGTTGGGTTTGTGCATCATGCGCTCCGAGAGATCCACTTGCGCCAGAACCTGCCTGGCGCGGTCGAGCCGTTCCTTGGAGGGCGTTCCGTTATAGATGAGGGGCAATTCGACGTTGTGCAGGGCGGTCGCCCGCGGCAGCAGGTTGAACGTCTGAAATACGAAGCCGATTTCTTTGTTGCGGATGTGCGCGAGTTCGTCGTCGTTGAGTTGGCTCACCAAGCGCCCCGCGAGCCAGTAGCTGCCTTTGGTAGGCGTATCCAGGCACCCGATTAAATTCATCAGCGTGGATTTACCGGACCCCGAAGGCCCCATGATCGCCACGTATTCACCCTTGCGGATCTCCAGGCTGACGCCGCGCAGCGCGTGCAGTTCTTCCACGCCCATTTCATAGGTCTTCCACAGATCGACGGTCTGGATCACCACACCGGAATCGACCAGCTCCTGTCGGAACGTTTGCGCCACCGCTGCCTGCACAGCCATGAGGACTCCCGAAACCGCGATCAGTCTAATTTGTCTGGCAGCAAGGATACAGAACTCTTCACGTGCTGTTTCACCGCGTTGCTGGGAAAACGTTCCAAATGCGCCGCGTCGACGAGCGCCGCTAACTGCTGGATGTGTCGTCGTGCTTCGGCGGGGAATTATCCACCTTAATCCGGCCGCCCGGCCGAAGGCTGCGCAGAGCCTTGTAGCTTCCCACGATAATCTGGTCGCCTTCGTGCAGCCCGTTGGTAACCTCGATGTCCGTAATTCCGCTGATTCCGGTCTGCACGGGAACAAATACAGCCTTCTTTTCCCGCACGACGAACACGCCCTGAATATCGGCGTTCGCGCCACCGATGGCCGCATCGCCGTTTGAAGCAGCGAGCGTGACGTTTGCTCCGTCACCCTGCCGGGCTTCCTCGATCGTTTTCTGCGAGCGCACGGCGAGCGCCTGAATGGGTACAGTCAGCACATCGTCCTTGTGCGCGGTCTGAATCCTCGCCGTCGCCGACAGCCCCGGTCGCAGCGATGCCGGAGGGTTGTCGACCGTCACCACCACTTTGAAATCACGCGCTTCCTGGGTGTTCGCGGTAGTAGCCGTCATGGCGGCTTGTCCGGACGTTCGCAGAATGGCCAACTCGCCCACTTCTGTCACGTGGCCCTTGAAAACCTGCCCGGAAACAGCATCGATGGTAACGTCGGCCGCCTGCCCGTTGCGGACATTGGTGATGTCGGTCTCATCCACCTTGACTTCCGCTGTGACGACACTCATATCCGAAATCGTCATCAAGAAACTTCCCTGCGCGTTCTGAATTCCGGGCACAACGTTTTCGCCCACGCGAACGTCGATATAGCTGACTATCCCGGAAATCGGCGCCGTGTAGGTTGTCTTGCGCAGAACGTCTTTCGTGTGGGTCAGCTGCGCGCGAGTCTGATCCATCGTAGAATTCGATTGTTCGCGCGCGGCTTCCGCCTGCGCGACTTGCGCCTGGCTTGCGTTCAAAGCGGCCACGGAGCTGTCGTAGGCGGCTTTGGCCGCGTCATAATCCTGCCGGGAAATCAGCTCCTCTTTGTAGAGTTGCTGCGAGCGCTGCCAATCGAGTTTCTGCTTTTCGAGATCGGCCTGACGTTGTGCTTGCGTGGCGACCGCCGAATCATAGTTTGCCGCGGCAACCTTCAGCCCTGACTCCGCTGCCTGAACGTTTGCGGCCTGGGCCTCAACGTCAGCTCCCGGCTGAATGTTTTCAAGATGAAGCAGCACGTCGCCCTTCTTCACGCGGTCGCCCTCTTTGACCGTGATGTCGGTGATCTTCCCGATCCCTTCCCCCAGGACGTTTGTATAGTTCTTAGGACGAACCTCGCCGGAGGCGGTCACCACCGAAGTGAGGTTCTCGCGCGTCACGGTTCCGGTCTGGACCGTCACAACGCCTTTGTTCCACTCGTGCGAGGCGAACCAACCCCCGCCCCCAAGGACCAGGACGAGTGCGATGCCGCTCGCGACTTTTTGCCAAGGCTTCATTTTGCTGCGCCAGTGCAAGCTAAGACTTCGAATCCAGCCACCTGCCTGAGGATGCGCACCCGTTACTACGAAAAGCGGAGCCAAAATATTTCCAGCCGGAGGCGGCCGTCTGGGACTTAAGAGAATTGTTCCCCAGCGTCTGCAGTTTCACTATGTCGGTTATCAGCAAGTATTGCAGCCAGCAAGTATTGTATTTGGATGAGATGCGGAAGGGAATGGATGGTGCTTTCTGGCGACGCCTGCTGAACATCCCAGGCAACCCGCCACCAAGCTCCTGGATCAAAATGCACAAAGCGGCACAGGGTGGGTCATTGGG
This sequence comes from uncultured Acidobacteriaceae bacterium, assembly GCA_964600355.1. Lineage (GTDB taxonomy): Bacteria > Acidobacteriota > Terriglobia > Acidiferrales > UBA7541 > Palsa-295. The sequence goes on along the minus strand of CAZRKW010000013.1, from coordinate 27,302 downwards.
TTGGGTGACGGTTCGGTTCAACCAAACTGTGATTGACCTGTACCGTCGGCCAGGGGTAAGATTTGACCTTAATTGGGGCAAAGCTGTGACTATGCGCCTTTCTTTCACCAAGATGTGCCTTCTCGCTTCGACCCTGGGAGGGTTGACCTTCGCCGGTATTGCCCACTCGCAGCAAGAGCAGCCCTCGGCTGGGGATCAGCAACAATCCGATAAAAAATCTGCCAAACAGCAGCAGCGCAAGAACAAGGACCTCGAACGGGAACTTGATTCCCAATATAAGAAGTGGCTGAACGAAGACGTCGTCTACATCATCACTCCTGAAGAGAAGAACGCCTTCCTACATCTGGCCACCAACGAAGAGCGCGAACAGTTTATCGAGCAGTTCTGGCAGCGGCGCAATCCCGATCCTGATTCGGCCGAAAACACCTATAAAGAAGAGCACTACCGGCGCATCGCTTATGCTAACGAGCATTACGCGTCGGGAATTCCGGGGTGGAAGACGGACCGCGGCAGGATCTACATCATGTGGGGCCCGGCGGATGAAGTCGACTCGCATCCGACGGGAGGCAGTTACCAGCGTCCTTCGACAGAAGGCGGCGGCGAGACCACGACATACCCCTTCGAGGACTGGCGCTACCGCTATCTGGAAGGGATGGGTGAGGACGTGGAATTGGAGTTCGTCGATCCGACATCCACCGGCGAGTACCATCTGAGCATGGATCCCAGCGAAAAGGACGCTTTACTGTACGTTCCTGGCGCTGGGCTGACGATGGCCGAAGAAATGGGTATGGCGAGCAAGGCGGACCGGTTCTCGAACGTGGATGGAACCCACGACGCGCTTCCGCTGGGCGGGAACGCGCAGTCGGTTTCCGAAAGCATGAACGAATTCACGCGCCTGCAGAAATATGCCGACATCTTCCGACCCCCGCCGGTAAAGTTCAAAGACCTCGAGGCGGTGGTCACTTCGCGCCTGGTTCGCGATCAGGTGAAGTTTGAATACCGTTTTGATTTCCTGCGCATCACGTCGGACACGGTCCTGGTGCCGATCACGATTCAAATCCCGCGCCGCCAGATGAGCTTTCAGGAGAAGGACGGCGTCGACACGTCGACCGTGAATCTGTTCGCCCGCGTCTCCACGCTCAGCGGCCGGATCGTGCAGACCTTCGAAGACACAGTACACACGGATGTAATCGCGTCGTCCCTGCAGCAATCGCTGGCCGGATCCGCCATTTACCAGAAAGCGGTTCCGCTGCGGCCCAATCTTTATCGTCTGGACATCGTGCTCAAAGACGTGAACAATGGCAACGTGGGAGTCGTCAATACGCGGCTGGTGGTCCCGCGCTTCGACGACGACCGGCTGAGTTCGAGCTCGCTGATCCTGGCGGACCAGATTCAGCGGGTTTCCATGAAGGACATCGGGCTGGGGCAGTTCGTTTTAGGCGACATGAAGGTTCGCCCCAAGCTGGACAAGACTTTCATACCATCGGACAGCATGGGAGTCTTTCTTCAGGTGTATAACCTGAAGGTGGACGACAAGACGCACAAGGCCGATGCGTCGGTTCAGTACCGGGTCACCAAGCTGGGCGAGAAGACCACGGGTGATGCGCCGACGCCCATGCTGAAATTTGATGTTCCTCAGAACCAATTGCCCGAGCATGGCGAGGAACTCACGCTTGAGAACATGATTACGTTGGGATCCTTGGGCCCCGGAAAGTACAAGCTGGAAGTTGCCGTCACGGATAACCTCGCGAAAGAGACGATTACTCCGACCGAGGATTTCACGGTGAACCCGTTGCCGGCAAAGGCGAAATAGCGGAGGTAAGCGGTTTGAAGCTCCGAACGATCCTAGCATTGGGACTCGGATGCTGGATGTGTGTTTACGCCTCGCCCCTGCTGGCCATGCCGAACTCCGGTAAAATTTCCGGGGTCGTGCTGGATCCCGCCGGAACCGCCCAGATGGGCGCAAGTGTTGTGATCACCGCGGAGCGCCTCTTCGCGGATTCCCAGCTCGAGCTGCTCACCAACGACCGCGGCCGCTTCTCGACTTCTTCGCTGCCGGCGGGATCCTACTCCATCAAGGTGACGTTGGCGGGATTCCTCCCGGCCATCGAACAGCATATCGAGGTATCCGACCAGCGCACCACGCTTCTCGAAGTTGTGCTCGGCTCGGTCTTCTCCTCATTCGAAAAATTGCGACAGCAGCCGAACCAGCGCGCCGATAAAGACGATTGGACGTGGGTGCTGAGAACGTCCTCGGCAACCCGCTCCGTGCTGCAGTGGCAGGATGCACGAGTGGTTATCCTGGGCCAGCAGGCGCAGGAAACCCCGGCAGCCGCACGTTCGGATCGCGGTCAAGTTCTGCTGTCCTCCGGCTCAGATCATCCCGGGTCTATCGGTTCGGAGGCGGATTCGCCCGCCACCGCGTTTGCATACGATGTGGGCTTGGGCGAAAAGGCCAATCTCGTGATGGCGGGCCAGTTTAGCTACGAGGCCGGCGCGGGGGCCCAAAGCTTCGCCAGTGAATGGCTGCCCTCGGGCAAACCGGGCCAGGGGCCCGTGACGACTCTGGTTGCTCGGCAGTCCAGGCTCGGGCCTGGAGGGCCGATGTTTCGCGGGCTGAGGCTGTCGCATGACGATCAACTCGCCCTGAGCGACCGTGTTTCGGTCCGCTATGGCGGTGAGATTATCGTCGTGGGCTTCCTCGGCAAAACGACTACTGCGGTCAAACCACGCGGCGAGGTGGATGTGCAGCTGGCGCCGGGCTGGAAGCTCGCGACCATGGTGGCCACCCGCCCCTGGGACAACTCGGACGTTTACGCTTCGACGGAAACAGGTTCGGCGTTAAAAGCGCTTGACGCGTTTCCCACCGTGCTCGTGCGTCATGGCCGGCCGCTTACCGACGACGACCTCCACGAGGAAATAGCGCTGGAGCGCGCCCTGGGACAAAATGCCCGCGTCAGCGCCGCGTTTTTTCACGACAGCGCGAATCACACGTCGGTGATGGGCCGGGGCGGCGCCTCGAATGCCCCGGATTTCCTCCAGGACTATTTCTCGCAGGCTTTTGCCTATGACGGAGGCGCGTCCAGTTCGTCCGGCGTTCGCGTAACCTACGAACAGAAGCTTTCCGATACAGTCAGTGGGGTTCTCGTGTATGCCTATGGAGGCGCCCTGGCGCCGGATAGCTCGGCGTCGGCTGCGGGTTCGTTGCGCTCGCAGCTTTCCACCCAATCCCGGCAAAGTCTTGCCGCACGGACAACCGCCACCCTGCCTATTCTGCGCACTCATTTCACGGCTGGATACAAGTGGATTAGCGGCCCAACTGTCTCACAGCAAGACCTTTACGGAGAATCCTTCGACCGGATTGATCCCTACCTGAGCATGCATGTCCAGCAGCCTCTGCCCAACTTCCTCGCCGGACACATGCAGATCGAGGCGGATGCCGGGAACCTGCTGGCGCAGGGGTATGTGCCGGTCTCGACGAACCGCGGCCGGGTGATTCTTGTCCCTTCTTACCGCTGCTTCCGGGGTGGCCTCAGCTTCCAGTTTTAGATAGCCCGCTTACGATCCTATTGGAATCAGGAACCCGGCTTCCACAAACGGGATTCCCGCTAGTGCGTCCGTCGGTTGACGAGCTAACCTACTGAATCAAATACCCTTGCCTTGAACAGAATCGACAATTGACTGGAAGCGAACGTGCTAACATGTGGTGAACGCTCCGAGGTGTATCGTTCTCGATGAATAAGAGTCTGCGCATACGGCTCGGTGCCGTGGTTCTCGCCCTGCTCACGGTGGCGGCGATCGTGTTTGCCGTGCTGAACTTTCAGCAGCGATCGCGGTTCATCGTTCCCGACGACGGCGTCACCTGGGTCGATACGACCAACGGCGTCGCTGCCTGGCATGTCGTTCCGGGATCTCCATCCGATCGAGCGGGCATCCGTCCGGGCGATACCGTGGAATCGATTCACGGCGTTGCAATTCATCGGGCCACCGATGCGACTCGGGTGCTGTGGCGTCTGGGGCCGTGGTCCGACGTTCGCTATGGAATCCGGCGCGGCGGCGGCGTAGTTCAGGTTCCTCTGGTCACCGAACCCCAGGCCAATCCTTCGTCCATCGAGAATTACCTGCGCCTGACGGCGCTGCTGTACCTCTTCATAGGCCTTTTCATTTTCGTCCGCCGGTGGAACGCTCCGCGGGCCATCCATTTCTACGTGTTCTGCCTGGCCTCGTTCGTTCTCTACAGCTTTCACTATACGGGAAAGCTGAATTCGTTTGACTGGACCGTCTACTGGAGCAACGTGGTGGCGCTGCTGCTGCAGCCCGCGCTGCTCGTTCACTTCGCGCTGGGCTTTCCCGAGCGTCGCGCCCGGCTGTGGCCGCAGCTGCTGGGCGTCTATGGCGTACCCGCGGCTCTGCTCGCGCTGCACATATTCGTAGCCACGGCGATGCTGGATTTTCTGCCGTCGATGAGCAGCCGGGACTTTCTGGCGACTCTCGACCTGTTCTACGTGGGCATCTACTTCCTGTTTGCCGCCGCGATCTTTCTCGCGAGCTACCTGCGCGCGCCCAGTGGCGTGTTGAAGCAGCAGCTGAAATGGGTGACGGCCGGCACGTTTGCGGGAATCTTCCCCTTCTTTCTCCTCTACGTGGTGCCGCGTCTGGTGACGGCCGTGCCGCAGCCGTGGATGAAGCTCTCGGTCTTTTCACTGGTGCTGATCCCGCTGTCGTTCGGCTACGCCATCATCCGCTACCGTCTGATGGACGTGGATATCATCTTCAAGCGCGGCTTGGCTTACACTTTCGCCACCGCCGGCACGGTGGCGGCTTACTTCGCAGCCATCGCGCTGATTGGGGAGCTCTCGCATGAGGCCTGGCCCGCGGGCCCTGTGGGCGCAATCATCGCGGTGGTCGTCGCCGCCTTTTTGTTTCAGCCTCTGCGCGAATGGGTGCAGTCCCGGCTGGACCACTTTTTCTACCGCGACCGCCTCGATTACCGGCGCACGCTGATCGAATTCGGACGCGCGCTCACCAACGAGGTGCGCCTGGAACCGCTGCTGAGTTCGGCGCTCGACCGCATTTCGCAGACCCTGCTGGTGGACCGCCTCGCTGTTTTTCTCGAAGATAGCAGCGAGCCTGGCCGCTTCGCGCTGTCCCGCTCGATGGGCTTGAAAGCGGATGGGCCTTTCGATCTGAGCTTTCTCGACCCGTCGCGCCCTTCGTTTGAACGCGGCGTGATGTTCTTTGAATCCGCCAGGGCGGCAACCGAAGAGAGCCCTACCGTTCGCGAATCGCTCGAAAATCTCGATCTGAACTATTTCATCGCCTGCCGCTTCCGGGACCGCACTATTGCGATGCTCGGCCTGGGAAAGACCGTGGACGGCGATTATCTTTCGAGCGATGACCTCGAGCTGCTCTCGACGATCGCGGGCTACGTGGCCATCGCCATCGAGAACGCCCGGCTCTATGAGTCGCTTGAACAGAAGGCCTTGCAGATTGAGCGCCTCAAGGACTTCAGCGAAAATATCGTGGAATCTCTCAAGATCGGGATCCTCACCACCGATCTTGAGAACCGCATCGAGTCCTGGAATCCGCAGATCGAAGAGCTCCTCGAAGTTCCACGCGGCGAAGCGCTGGGGCGGAAGCTGGAAGAAGCGCTCCCAGCGGACCTCGTCCTTGAAATCGCGGCGCGCGCGACGACGGACCACGTTGCCGGCATTTACAAGTTCCGGATGAAGGCTCGCAGCGGCCGGGAATCCGTGATCAACGCGTCAATCGCCCCGCTTCTGGACAAGGATGGGGCTCACATCGGCCGGCTGATTCTGCTCGACGACATCACGCAGCGCGTCCGCATGGAAGACCAGATGCTGCAGAACGAAAAGCTCACGTCGCTGGGATTGCTCGCGGCAGGTGTCGCTCACGAAGTCAACACGCCTCTCGCGGTGATTTCGAATTACATTCAAATGCTTGCCAAGCAGATTCCCACGGACGATCCCAAGCAGAAGACGATCGAACGCATCGTGAAGCAGACGTTCCGCGCCAGCGAGATCGTCAACAACCTGCTGAATTTTTCGCGCACTGGCTCGGGCGAAGCGATGGAAGTGGACTTGAACTCCGTGCTCGAAGAAACGCTTACGCTCGTGCAGCATCCGTTCAAAACCGCCCGGGTGAACGTGCTGAAGAATTACGAACCGAAACTGCCGCCGGTGCTGGGTTCGACCACGCGTCTGCAGCAGGTGTTCCTGAATCTATTCCTGAACGCGCGAGACGCCATGCCCAGCGGCGGCATGCTCGAGGTACGCACCGCGGCATACAACGGTACGATCGAAGTCGAGGTCACCGACACAGGATCGGGCATTCCCGCCGAACACCTGCACCGCATCTTCGACCCCTTCTTCACCACGAAGTCCACCGGCAAAGGCACGGGCCTTGGTCTTTCGGTGAGCTACGGTATTATCAAGGAGCACGCAGGAAAGGTGGACGTCCGTTCAACGCCCGGAAAGGGCACGTCTTTCCGGCTGGAATTTCCTGCCGCAAAAAAAGCAGTCCATGCCTAGGGGCTCCATTCTCGTTGTAGACGACGAAGCCGAAATCCGCGAAGGGCTCGAAGCGCTTCTGACTTCGGAAAGCTTCGACGTGACCCTCGCCGAAACCGGCGCGGCGGGCCTTCAACAGCTCGAAAATCATCCCTTCGACCTGATGCTGCTCGACGTCAGCCTGCCGGACCGCAACGGGATCGAGATGCTGCCCGAAATCCGGCGCCGCGACCCCGATCTTTCCATCATCCTCATCACCGCCTACGGCTCGATCGATATGGCGCGCGCCGCATTTAAAAACGGCGCGCAGGATTACATCACCAAACCGTGGTCGAACGACGAGCTGATCGCGCAGATTTCGCTGGCCATCGAGGGACGCCGGCTGCGCGAAGAGAACGTGCAGCTCAAGCGCGCTCTGAAGCAGCGCTACAACTTCCCGAACATCGTCGGGAAGAGCGAAAAGATGCTCAAGGTGTTCGACCTGGTGACGCAGGTGGCGCCCTCGCGCTCCACCGTGCTGATCTATGGCGAAAGCGGCACCGGAAAAGAACTGATCGCCAAGGCCATTCATTCTGCGTCCACGCGCGCGGACAAGGCCTTTATTCCCATTAACACGGGATCAATCCCCGTCGATCTTCTTGAGTCGCAACTTTTTGGCCACGTGAAAGGCGCGTTTACCAGCGCGATCGCGTCGAAGAAGGGCTTGTTCGAAGTTGCCGACCAGGGCACGATCTTCTTCGACGAAATTTCCACCATCAGCCCCGAAACGCAGGCCAAACTTCTTCGCGTGATTCAGGAGCGCGAGTTCATGCGCCTGGGCAGCACGGAAACCATCAAGGTGGACGTGCGCATCCTGGCCGCCTCGAACGAAGCCCTGAAGAAGCTCGTAACCGAAGGGCGGTTTCGGGAAGACTTGTTTCACCGCCTCAACGTCATCTCCATTCAATTGCCGCCGCTGCGCGAGCGCAAGGAAGATATTCCGCTGCTGGTCACGCGCTTTCTGGAACAGTTCTCCAAGGAGAACGGCAAGCCGGCGCGCGCCTTCACCCACGAAGCCATGCGCCTGCTGATGGATTACGACTGGCCGGGTAACGTGCGCGAGCTCGAAAATGCCGTGGAGCGCGCCGTAGTTCTCTCGACGCAGGAAGTTATGGACGGCGACCTTCTGCCGGAGAGCGTCCGGACCCGCGAAATCACCAAGGGTGTACGTGTACAATTGTCGGAATTCCTGCCGCCGCTGCCCGGAGAAGCCGGAGAACGCAGTCCTGCGGCGACTCCTTCGCTATTCGAAATCCTCGAAGAAGTCGAGCGCCGCATCATCATGGACATGCTCGAGCGCACCAACTGGAACCAGACCGAAGCCGCCGAAAGATTCCAGATTCCGCTTTCCACGCTGAATCAGAAGATCAAACGGCTCGGCATCGAAACCCGGCGGCGCCTGAGTGCTCCGCGAGGCATGGCTTACGGCATCACTCCCGCCGATTATTCCCCCGGCAAGTAAACTACTGTTTTGATTTAGTGAACGAGCGGCCGGCCCGCGATTTTCTCGAGGATGCGGTACGGAGCCTGATCGAGGGCGACGAGCGCGCCCGCCGGTATGAGGAACGTCTGTTCGAGCGCATACTGCCCGGACATCACCGCGTGCGCTACTCCGTCCGTGAAAACCATCCAGGTAGCCAGAGGCGGGAATTCCAACCGTACTTTGGCGCAGTCTGCTTGGAACCGCGAATTTTCCTTCAGAAAATCGTGAAAGCGCAGCATGAATACGTCGTAAGGCGTTCGGCCCATGCCGCGAACCCGCAGTTTGCGCCCGAAGTCCTGCACGACGCGGCTCAGAAACGAATCGCTTTCGGCGATCTTGCGAAGGCCGGCATCTTCGGCGAACTTCCGGGCGAAGTCTTCAAACGGGCCGGTGGTCTGCCAAACGCGCGGCTTGGACGGATTGAGGTTCGTGAATACGCGAAGAATGCGCCCACCGCGCGTGGGCCGACTCGGGAAGGCGTCTACATGAAGCAGATCGTTGCGCTTGTGAAGCGGCAAGTCGCGCCCGTCTTCCTCGAAGGGACGAAAGCTGGCGAAGTCGAGTATCCACTTGTCCGCGTAGGGCGAGAGAAATTGCGAAGCGAAGCGGATTACCTGCGTGCTGTAGTCGCGCAGCGCCGCGTGGATCCGTTCGGTAGCGGCGGCATTTCCGGAAACCCCACGCAGAACATCATCGCCAGGACGGTACGACACGTTCTTGTGCATGCGCAGCTCGGTCCATCGCTGCGAGAGCAGAAGCTCTGCATTTTCCGGCGGGAAATCGAACGGAGGTCGTGGAAAGAATAAAATCTCGCCCCGCTCGAGGGCCTCGCAATAGTCGCGGGCGCGCGCGGCACCTTGTTCAGGCTGCGACCACCCTCGCGTACCGTAGTCTTCCACTTGAACCCAGTTCGGCTCTGCCATTCGCTTAATTCTTCGCGGTGCTGGGCGGTTTGTAGCCTAGGGGAAGAAGCGCCGTCGAAAGATCGAGGCCCGACAAGTCGACGCCGTCCAGGTTGGTCTCGCGCAGGATCGCCGTCCTCATGCCGGCACCCTGAAAATCCGCTCCGGCAATGTCTGCATCCCGGAAATTCGTCGCTCCGAAATCCGCGCGGCGCAGAACAGCCTGCCGAAGGTTGGCCCGAAAAAGCTCCGCGCCTCCCACCTGCGCCTCGGTCAAATCGGCGCCTTCCAGGTTTGCTTCGGTCAGGTCTGCCTTCCGCAGGTCGGCGCGGCGCAGCCGGCATTTTCCCAGATCGGCCGAGGAAAGCCGCGCTTCCCGGAGGCTGGCCCCCTCAAGATTGGCGCCCTGAAAATTCACGTAGGCGAGGTTGGCCTTCGCGAGATCGACCCGCGAGAGATCGGCGCCGGTCAAATCGGCGCGAGCCCCCGTCTCATCGCCGCGGATGAATTTGTGGTGCGACTCCAGAATCTCCGAAAGACGCTTGCCCTTATGGCGAATGCTGCTGGGAGATCTCAGATCTCCTCCTTTTGAAACCACGACAGTTTCATGAGAATCGTTGGGATGAAGCCAAACTGTTCGCCACATTTTACTAGAGATAGCGGCGGTATGCACTGCCGCGGCGAAGACGATCCGGTATGATATGGTAAGCCTATGAAGGGGCTGTTGCATCGCGTGCCATTTGCAGCGATTCTCGCCGCTGCTGTTCTCCCAGCCGTCTGGATTTCCGCTTACCGCACCGTTGCCCAGGAGTCTTCCGCCAAGGCCGGGCAGGAGTTGGTGGCGAATCTTGCCGCAGGCCGCGTGGTCATTGCGGTCGTCAAGGACGCGATCCTGATCGGCACCGTCGAGAACCCCATCGAAGCCGAAACGCGGACTCCGGCCCCCGTTGAAATCGAGACCTCCCGCGTGGGCATCATCCTGGGCGCAATCGACTGGTTTTCGCCCTCATCGCAGCAACAAATAGCGCGGCTCGACAAAGAGCTTCCCCATCTCAAAGCCTATCAGGTTGCGGTAACTCCTCATTTGGGCCCATCTCAGGGAGGCGAGGAAGCCTCCGATATCGAAACTGTCGGCCTGGGTTTACAGCAGCGCCTGAACGAGATAGCCAAGGGGCTGCATGGCAAAGTCGATCTGCCCGAGAACGAGCCGCTTGCCGAGCTGATCGTGGCGGACTACGTCCCCAACTATGGCCCGGAGGTGTGGCAGCTCACCTACGCCATGAAACAGTCGCAGCAGAAAGGCGATTATTGGGATACCCGCGTTCTCAAACCTACCTACCTGCAATTCTGGCCGCCGGAAAAGGGGCAGCCGAAGACGCTCGTCGAGTTCAGCTACCCTCCCGAGAATGCTCCCACGCCCCTACTGGAAATGCTGCGGAAGAAGGATCCCCGGATCGAAAGAATCCGCGATTCCGACCCGCAGATGGCGCTCGTCGCAGATGAACTCCTGAAGGGTGAAAGTAACAAGCTGTACGCCGCGGACACGACGCAATTCCTGCGTGCCTCGCTGGCGGCCATTGCGGACCCGAAGTCCCGCCAAACGGTAGCTGCGATCGGCGTGGAAAAGGGATTCTCCTGGGTGCTGCCACCGCCCGCCGAGGCGGCGCCACGCAGACTGTCGCCGGAGGAAGCGGCGCAACAGGGCCAGCAACCGCAAGGCGAGCGTCCAGTCGATGCCCCCTCGCTCCTGAAACATTAATTTGCTATTTACTTAAGCCGAGTTTCTGCAATCATCCGCGGATTGCATCTCAACCCGAGGGGACCATCTCAAAAAGCGGGCGAGGGCCTGGCGAACGGCGCGCCTGGCACCCCAGTTACACCTTCAGAGGATGTTTCGCGGCCAGCTGTTCCTGCAATCGCTCATTCTTCTCCGTCACGGCGCGCGCCAGATCTTCTTTGTGCGCGATCATCTTGCCCGCAATCGCTGCATCGGACGTACCTAGAATCTGCGCGGCAAAAATCGCCGCATTCACAGCCCCGGCTTTTCCGATCGCCATGGTTGCCACGGGAATGCCTCCCGGCATCTGAACCGTAGAAAGCAGCGCGTCGAGGCCGTTCAAGCCGCCGGCGGCCATCGGGACGCCGATCACAGGCAGCGTCGTGTTCGCTGCAATCACGCCGGCCAGGTGCGCCGCCACGCCCGCCGCCGCGATCAATACTTTCAAGCCCCGGCTTGCGGCGGTCGTGGCGTATTCATGCGCGCGCGCCGGCGTGCGATGCGCTGAAACGACCTGCATCTCGTACGCGATCCCGAATTTATCGAGCACACTTCCAGCTTCGCTCATCACCGGATAATCGGTGTCTGAACCCATCAAAATTCCGACGAGCACTTGCCGTCCTGCGAATGTATTCAACGAACCTCTCCTGTTAGCCTAGCTGGTGGATTTTGCTGCCTGACCCTGAAGTTCCTTCGCGCGTTCGCTCGCGCCGATGTCCGTGCGGTAGAACGCTCCCTCGCACTTTATCGAGCGAACTGTTCCGTAGGCCTCGGTGAGCGCGTGTCGCAAATCCGAGCCGCTGGCCGCGACCACCAGCACTCTTCCGCCGGTTGTATAGAAGCGCCCGTTCTCGCTGCGTGTGCCCGCGTGAAACACAACGCCCGCCTCACTTCGGGGACTTGCGCTCGGCAAGCCCAGAATCTCCCTGCCTACGATCGGACTGCTTGGATAGCCTTCCGAAGCGATCACGACGCAAGCACTCGCTCCCGACGTCCATTGGGCGCGGAACACAGCGAGATTCCCGCGAACGGCGGCGAGGCAGGCCTGCGCAAGATCAAAATTCGCCCGCAGGAGAATCGCCTCCGTTTCAGGATCTCCCAGGCGGCAATTGTATTCGAGAATCTTGGGGCCTTCCGGAGTGAGCATCAATCCAAAATAGAGAAAGCCGCAATAGGGAAGCCCGTCCGACTTCAGGCCACGCAGCGTGGGGACCACGATGGTATCGACGATTTCTTTCTCGAGTTCCGGCGCGAGAATATCGTCGGTGGAATACGCACCCATACCGCCCGTATTGGGCCCGGCGTCGTCGTCAAATGCCCGCTTGTGGTCGCGAGTCGGAATCATCGGGATGAAGTGATTCCCATCGGTCAAAACGATATAGGAAAGTTCCTGCCCGCGCAGCCCCTCTTCCAGAAGCAACCGGCTGCCGGCATCGCCGAAATCGCGCTGCTCCATTGCCCGGCCGATGAATTCCTCCGCCTCGCTTCGCGAAGATGTAACCAGAACGCCCTTGCCCGCGCACAAGCCATCGGCCTTGATGACCACAGGCCACTCTGCCTTGCCGAGAGCCGCACGCGCGCCGGCCGCCGAATCGCAGATTCCATAGATCGCCGCCGTCGGAATTCCATGCCGCTCCATGAATTGCTTGGAGAAAATCTTGCTTCCCTCCAGCTGCGCCGCTTCTCGCCGCGGGCCAAGGATAGGCAATCCGCGCCGCGAAAATTCATCCACGATGCCCAGCACGAGCGGCAGTTCTGGCCCCACGATCGTGAGGTCGGCTCCCAGCGATGCCGCGACGTCCGCAGCCGCACGCACGTCCTTCAAATCGAGCGGTACGCATTCCGCGTGCTGCGCGATCCCGCCGTTCCCGGGAGCGCACCAGATCTTTTCGACGGTGGCGCTTTGCCCCAGCTTCCAGACGATGGCGTGCTCGCGTCCGCCGCTTCCGATCACAAGAATCTTCATAGCGCTCCGGGTACAGGAATCAAGAACGATAAAGCGCAGGCTTCCTCCGTGTCAACAATCCGCGCAGGCTACTTTTGCTTGCCGACGGGCTCGCAAAAATGATCTGATCGAAGGCGATGCCCTGGGATTTCGCCGTCATACTGTTGTTCCTTGCCGCCGTTGTGCCATTTTTAGGAAAGCGCCGGATGCGGCGGCTGTTGGCTCAGGAAAAAACAACGAAGCGCGACCGCCTTCGATTGTACGCTTCTACGGTAGGGTCACAATGGCTCATAGTCTCAATCATTCTGTGGCGCGCGAGAGTTCATCGGCTCAGCCGTGCGCAATTGGGTTTGGCCCTTCCGCATGTCACGCTTGCGATAGGCGTTACCGTGGTTCTCTCCGCGTTGATTCTGACGAATCAATTGCTCAGCCTGCGGCAGTTGGCGCTTCACCCCTCGGAAGCACCCGGAATGATGACGCAGATGGCAGCGCGAATCTTTCCGCAAGACAACATGGAACGCGCCGCCTTTGTCGCGGTTGTGATTACGGTAGCGATTTGCGAAGAGATTATTTACCGCGGATTCGTTCAGGCGCTCTTCCAGGAATTGAGCGGAGTTGCAGTTCTAGCGATTCTTGGCTCAGCGGCCCTGTTTGCCATCGCCCATCTTTATCAAGGACGGCGCGGCGTCAGTGCTACGTTCGTGATCGGAGTATGTTTCTCGGCGATACGCTGGTGGACGGGCACCGTACTTCCCCCAGTGATTTCGCATTTTGTCGCGGACCTAACGGTGGGAATTCTAGCTCCCGGCAAGTGGCCCGGCCAAGACTGAAACGCCATAAAACAACAACGACACATATAGTATATGTCTAGCATTTCTATTTCGCATATTGCGGAAGAGCTACAGCCATATGGAGTTAAGTCCAACGAGGTTCTGTCCTCGCAAATCCGCTCCTACGTCGAAATGCTGCTCGTTTGGAATCGCAAAATGTCGCTTACGGCAGTCACCGACCCTGTGGAAATCATCCGATTTCACTTCGGAGAGAGTATTTTCGCCTTGACGGCGGGCGCAATCTCTGATGGTCGGCTCGCCGACGTTGGATCGGGAGCCGGTTTTCCCGGCCTACCCATACGGCTGGCCCGCCCATCGATTAATTTGACGATGATCGAGTCGAACATCAAGAAATGCACGTTTCTAAGAGAAGTGTCCAGGAAGCTGAGGATCGATGGCGATGTTCGCGTCCTGAATAGCCGCATGGAAGATGTGGCAGCCCCTTCTCCTTCAGAAGATGAGCGCTTCGATTTCATCTCGGCGCGGGCCGTCGGAGATTTTGGCGCTCTCCTGGCCTTCGCGCGAAAGTTCCTAGCGGAGAAAGGAAGGCTCGTGTTGTGGATCGGGCAAGAGGACGCTGAAATGGTAGCGAAGGTTCACTCCGCACTGTGGGAGTGGTCCGGTCCGATTCTCGTACCAAATTCTAGCAGACGCAATCTGCTGTCTGGTCGGCTCCGGTGACATGTTCCACGTGGAACATACATCATCAGGCTTTTGATTGCCCATGCGATTGTTCCACGTGAAACACCTTGCAGGTCCCGAAAGCATTCTGTTACATTCTCCGCGCACTGGAGGAAATATTGGCGAGGGTCATATCGATTGCTAATCAGAAGGGTGGAGTCGGCAAGACAACCACCGCCGTAAACCTTGGGGCCTCTCTCGCGGCCTCTGAACAACGCACGCTCATTATCGACTGCGATCCCCAGGGAAATACAACCAGCGCTTTGGGATTCCCTCGCGATCCGGCCCGCCGGACCCTTTACCAGACACTGATTCTCGACGAGCCCATCGAGAGGATTACAATCGATGCCCAAATCGATGGGCTGGACCTGATCCCTTCGGACAAGAACCTCGTCGGTGCAACTGTTGAACTGGTCTCGATGGAGCACAGGGAATACCGGCTTAAGAAGGCGCTCCAGAAGATTCGCGACAACTACGCTTTTATCCTAATCGACTGCCCACCGTCTCTCGATCTTCTGACCTTGAACGCCTTGGCCGCCAGCGATTCAGTGCTCGTCCCAATTCAATGCGAGTACCTCGCGCTGGAAGGCGTATCGGAGCTACTGGATACGCTCATGCGCCTGCGCCGCACGATCAACCCCTCCTTGGCCATCGAGGGCATTCTTCTAACGATGTACGACGACCGTACGACTCTTTCGAAACAGGTTGCGGCCGATCTGCGCAGTTTCTTTGGATCGCAGGTGTTTTCGAGCGTTATCCCAAGGAATGTCAGGTTGGCCGAAGCACCTAGCCACGGGATGCCCGTTATATTTTACGACATACATAGTAAGGGTGCGGAAAGTTACATTCAACTCGCCAGGGAGGTAATCGCAAATGCCCAGAAACGCGTTGGGCAGGGGATTGAGCGCGCTGATACGGGAACCGGAGGAGCCGTTGCGGCCGCAGCATCCGCAGGTGCCTCAAAGTCCGGCGGGACCGGCGGGAGCGACGCCAGCAGGGACAGGAACAGCGGCAGCGACGGCGCTGGCTCCGGCACCCCTTCCGAATGACGGCCTGCTGCACGCCGACATCGACCTGATCGATCCCAGTCCCTATCAGCCGCGAACTTACTTCCGCGAGGAAGCGCTGAACGAACTCGCCCAGTCGATCCGCGCTAGCGGCATCGTCCAGCCTCTGGTGGTTCGCCGAATGGGGCCCCGCTATCAGCTCATCGCCGGCGAACGCCGCTGGCGCGCCGCGCAACGGGCCCAGCTGAGCCGCGTGCCTATTGTCGTGCGCGACGTGCCGGAAGAAACGGCGCTTGAGATGACGCTGGTGGAGAATCTCCAGCGAGAGGATCTCAACCCTATCGAGCAAGCCCACGCCTTCCAGAAATTGACCGACGATTTCCATCTCACGCAGGAACAGGTCGCCGAGAAAACCGGCAAAGACCGCGCGACCATAGCCAACGCCGTCCGCCTTCTAAAACTCGAGCCACCAATCCAGGAGATGCTCGAACACGGAACGCTCACCGCAGGGCACGGCCGCGCGCTGCTCGCCTTGCCGGACCCGGAAACCCGGCTCGATGTTGCACGGAGAATTGCCAAAGGCGGAATGACCGTGCGGCAGGTGGAACGCCTGGCAGCCCGCGGCCCACGATCGCGCGCTGTCCCCACTTCACGAAGCGTCGACCCCAACACCAAAGCGGCCCTGGAAGACCTCCAGCGCAGATTCGGTACGCGTGTGCTGCTCCATGCCCTGAAGCCAGGCGACTCGGGCCAGTTGATTTTTGAATACTACAGCGATAGTGACCTTGCTCGCCTCTACGATCAACTGATGAGAGAATGAAAAGTTGTAACAGCGAAAGAGGAGAGCAACATGCCGTGGGGTTGGTTTGACCACAAAAACGACGAGTCAGGCGAATGGACCGGTTTCCTCGAACAGGGAATCAAGGTCGACGGCAAACTCGAAACCCAAGGCACCTTTCGCATTAATTCCGAGATGAAGGGGACGATTGTTTCCCAGGAAACCCTGATCCTCGGCGAGAACGCAGCCGTCGAGGGAGAAATCAGCGGCAGCCAAGTGATCGTTGCCGGCAGGTTCGACGGCACAATCCGCGCGACGAAGAAAGTGACCATCCAGTCCACGGGTATCATTACTGGCGAAGTTCACGCACCGTGCGTGCTAATCGACCCTGGAGCCGTGTTCGAAGGTCAATTCCACATTACGATTCCCGGCGAAGATGGCGAAAAAATCGTAATCCCCATGCGCTCCGCCGCAAGTTCGAGCTGAATTTTCCGGTGCTTTTCCTTCCCGTTCACACCAATACGCTATAATCCATTTCCTCTGGAGGCAGCCTATTTTGACCGAGCCGGTTCGGTTAACCACGATGGCGAAGGCTGCAGGCTGCGCCGCGAAACTCAGCCCAAGCGTGCTGGACGCTGTACTCAAGCGGCTCACGCCAGTCGTTGACCCGAATGTGCTCGTCGGATTTGAAACCAGCGACGATGCCGCCATCTATAAGATCACGGAAGACTTAGCGCTCGTTCAGACCGTGGATTTTTTCACGCCGATCGTTGACGATCCGTTCCTTTTCGGCCAGGTGGCGGCGGCGAATTCGCTCAGCGATGTGTACGCCATGGGAGGCCGCCCGATTTCGGCGCTCACGATCGTCGCGTTCCCCTCTGCGAGCCCCGCCGAAATCCTGGAGCAAATCATGCGTGGCGGCCTTTCCAAAATGGCGGAAGCAAATTGCACCGTGGTGGGCGGCCATTCGATCCGGGATGACGAATTGAAATTCGGTTACGCTGTGACGGGACTCATCGACCCCAAGAAAATCTGGCGAAACGTTGGCGCAAAGGCGAAGGATCATCTGCTTCTCACGAAGCCGCTCGGCACTGGCGTGATATCCACCGCACTAAAAAGCGGGCGGCCCGATGAAGCAGCCGTGAAGTGTTCCACAGCGTCGATGACGAGGCTGAATCGGCAAGCCGCCGAGATTCTGCGAGAAATCGAATCAACTACCCAGGGTGCCACGGGCAGCGGCGCGATCCACGCCGTCACCGACGTAACCGGATTCGGCCTGCTGGGTCACGCGCGGGAAATGGCCATCGGCAGCGGCGTTTCGCTGCGAATCGATCACTCATCGATTGACTATCTTCCGGGCGCGATCGACGCCGCTCGAAATCGATGTTTCTCAGGAGGCCTCGCCAACAACCGCGAATTTCTCGAAGGCTGCGTGGGATTTGACGCCGGCGTGCCCGAGGAAATGCGCGCTCTACTCTACGACCCGCAAACCTCCGGCGGCCTTCTGGTGTCGATTGCTCCCGGCACGGCCGAGGCCGCGCTCGCGGCGTTGCAGGCTCGCGACATTCCCGCACGCATGATTGGCGAAGCGCTGGCCAAACGGTCTCCGCTGATCCAGGTTGCCTGACCCTGAATCCATCGTGAACATATCTCACTTTTCCAAATCTAAATGGACCCGATAACCCACGGCATGACCGGCGCGCTTCTCGGCAAAGGATTTTTTTCCGATCGCCAAGGGAGAGTAGCCACCTTTGCGGCCACTCTGGGCGCGGTCTTCCCGGACATCGATTTCGTTGCGGAAGTCGCCTCGCGCGACCCCATGGCCATCGTGAAGTATCACCGCGGGATCACGCATTCGTTCGTCGCGCTGCCTTTTTTCGCAGCGGCGCTGGCGTGGCTCACGCGCCTGCTGGCGAGGCGTCGCGGAATCGAAACGCCCTCATGGCCAATCCTAACGGTCATTTACGCAGTGGGAATCGCCAGCCACATCCTGCTCGATGGCACCACGTCTTTCGGCACTCGCATGTGGACGCCTATCTCCCAAAAGCGCGTCGCGTGGGACCTGATGTTCATCATCGACTTCGTCCTCAGTGCATGCGTTTTATTGCCGCAGGTTGTCGCCTGGATTTACAACAGTGAGGCACGCGAGCGCTCTCTCAGCAATTCACGCGCAACGAGAATGTGGGGGCTATTCAGCGTTGCCGCTGTCCTTGTGTGGGTCGTGGCGCTCTTCACGGGATATCCGTTCCATCTCTGGATCGCAGCCCTCGCGAGCGCAGCCCTTGCGGCGCTCTTTTTCCTTCCTGGCATGCATGGCTGGGGGTTCCGCGTCCGGCGGTCGGCCTGGTGCCGGATGGGCATCGGCGCAACCGCCGCTTATGTAGCCCTTTGCATCGTGGCCCATCACGCAGCGCTGGCTCGCGTACAACATTTCGCTGAGGAAAATCAAATCGCGGTCGCGCGCATCGGGGCGCTTCCTATTCCGCCCTCGCTGCTGGATTGGGGAGACGCGGTTCGCACTCCGAACGGTGTGTATCAATCGCGCTTCGACTTGCGGAACGCCGAAAGCCCGGCGTTTTACTTTGTTCCGGATTCTCCACCCGACGCTTTCGTAGCGCGCGCCTTGCAGCTCCCCGAGGTGCAGCTTTACTGGCAATTCTCGCGCTTTCCCACCATCCGGACCTCCGTCGAGGGCAGCGGTCACATTGTGGATTTCAGCGAGCACCGCTTCACCAACGGGAACCGCCACACGCCGCAGCCGTTCTCGTACCGGGTGATCTTCGACGACGCCGGAAATGTGGTTGCCGAAGGATGGCTGCAGACCGGAATGTTCACGCGGATGATGATGCGGATGCAAAAGCTGCCGGCGAAGGAAATTACTCCGTGAAGGTGCTCGTCTTCAGCGACATCCACGGCGATCTAAAAGCGCTCGCGCGCATTGTGGCGCAGACCGCGGACGTCTACATCGACGCCGGCGACCTCGCGACGTTTGGCAAAGGCCTGGAGCGCTGCGGTGACGTTCTCAAGCCGCTCGGCGCGAAGCTCTGGGTGCTTCCCGGGAATCATGAAACGCACCAGTCCACGCGAGAACTTTCGGAGCGGCTGGGATTCGTGGATTTTCACCGGAAGCTGCGAGCCCTCGAATCGCCGGCGGGAGTCTCGCATTGGGCGGGCCTGGGCTACAGCAACATGACGCCCTTCGACACTCCTGGCGAATACTCCGAAGAGGAGATTGCCAAGGCCCTCTCCGCATTCAACGGAATCAAACCGCTCTACCTCGTGGTGCATTGTCCCCCGGTCGGCACCCGGCTGGACGAATATGCGCCCGGGAAACACGCGGGCAGCATCGCGGTTCGCGAGTGGGTGGCTAGGGAGCAACCCGCCTATCTCTTCTGCGGGCACATCCATGAAACAGCGGGATTGCGGGATTCGATCGGCGCCACCCAATGCATCAATGTGGGCAAGCAGGGCTTCGCAATCGATGTCTAGCGCTATCGGCGTATGGCGATAGCGAGGGGAAGCCTGCGATATTTAGCGGGGGCGTCCGGAAGCGTCGTTCTGTTTCAAGGGATAGACAACCAGCTGGCGCCGGTCGCCGGCGCCCTCACTCACGGTTCGAACGCCTGGAGCACCGTTCAGCTCCAAGTGCACCACGCGTCGTTCCCGGGACGACATAGGATTGAAGCGGAACTCCTGTCCCGTCTCGCGCACTCGTTGCGCCGCCACGCGCGCGGAAAGCTTCAGCTCCTCCAGCCGCGTGCTCCGGTAATCCCCGCAATCGAACCGGACTCGATCATGCATGCGCGGATCAAGCCGCAGCCACCTATGCGCGATGTGTTCGAGCGCCAGAAGAAGCTCGGCGTTGCGCTCGAGAAGCAGCGCTTCATCCTCGCCGCGAAACGCGATGGCGATCTCAGTTTCCGCGGAATCGCCCGACGTGGAAATATCGTACTCGAGCGCAAGCCCCATTTCGCGGATCGCCAACTCGAGGAACCGCTTCATCTCCTCTGCCGCGCGCGCGGCATCCAGTTTCACGTCGCCCTGAGGATAGGGTCTTGCTGCCGGCCGCCCGGGGGCGGAAAAGCGCTCTCCGTTCATTCTTTCTTCTTCTTAAATTTAGGTTTTGGCACCGGCAGGGGCTTCGTGCGATTCAGATAATACTGTTGCCCCACGCCGATCAAATTGCTCGTAAACATGTACAGGTTCAGGCCGCTCGAAAGATTAATGAAGAACGCCGCCATCATCAAGGGCATCAGCGACATCATTTTCTGCTGGGACGGATCGATGGTCGTCTGCGGCGTCATCTTCGTCGAGAAATACATCATGATCGCCATCGAGACGGGAAGAATGTAATACGGATCCTTCGCCGAAAGGTCATGAATCCACATCCAGGGCGCGTGCCGCAGCTCGATGGCTCCGTTCAGCACCCGCCACAGCGCCCACCAGATCGGCAACTGCGGCAGCATCGGCAGGCAGCCCCCGACCGGATTGATCCCCTCGCGCTGGTAGATGGCCATCACTTCCTCGTTCATCTGGCGCTTGCGCGGGTCGCTCATGGAATATTTCTTGTAGCGGTCCTGGATGGAGCGAATTTCCGGGGCCACCGCCGCCATGCGCTGCATGGAGCGCTGGCTCTTCAGCTTCAGTGGAAACAAAGCGAAGTTGATCACCACCGTGAGGGCGATGATCGTCCAACCCCAACTGGGAATCGTGCGGTGAATCCACTGGAGGATAAAAAGCAGCGGCTTGGCGATCACGCCGGTCCAGCCAAAATTGACCTGCTCTTCAAGCGAGGGTTTCACGGTGCTCAGAATCGCGAGGTCTTTCGGGCCGATGTAGGCCCTCATGTGAAGCGGCCCGGCCGTCGGCGTCCCAGCGGCCATCTGCGCTATAGGTTCGGTGGCCGGTTTGTCATCCACGGTAATTTTGTGGTCCTGCGTCCAGTCCCACAGCGAAAGCGGAGTGTCCACGGGCAGGAAAGTAGCCGTGAAGAACTGGTCCTCGATACCGAGGAATTCCATGGGGCCGGCCTGCTCCAGCGGCTGGCCCTGGTTTCCCGACGCACCCAGCTTTTTGTACTGCAGCAGATTCAGTTTGCCGTTGGACTTGTAAAAAACGGTCACGAGCTGCGAAGCTTTGTACACGGCTCTGTCGCCAAAGCCCCCGCGCCAGGCGAGCGAGACGGGAATTAGCCGGCCATCCAGACTTGCGGAAACGTCGATGGAAACATCGTAGTCCTGCTTGAACGTCAGCTTTTTTGTGATGTCGAGATGGCCATCGCTCCAGTGCAGAGTGACCTCGGAAGGAGCATTCACCGCATCGGAAGCAGACGGCGACATTTCATAAAGCGCGTTATTCGCCTGCGACTCCAGCTGCGAATCGGCGAGCACCAGCGAAAACGGCCAGCCAAGCTGCTGCGAACCGTCGGTATTCACCAGTTCAAGCGGGCGGGGAGGCTTCTGGTAGTCGAAGTATTTGTTAAGCTTCCAGCTTTTCACCACGCCGCCGCGGTTTGAGAGCTCCACGCGGTAGAGCGAGCTCTGGACCACCACCGTCTTTTCCGCCGAAGCCTGCACAGCTTCAATCTTCGCGGGCGCTCCGGGCGCGGCAGGCGCCGGCGCACTCTTCATCGCAGACGGACCAGCAGGTGATTGCGCCGAACCGGCTTGCTGCGATGCGGCAGTTGGCACACCCTTCTGCACGGGCACAGCAGGGGGAGTGTAAAAGTGGGACCACACGCCAATCACCAGCAAAACCAGAACGACGAAGATGATTCCGCGAACCTGGTCCGACAGCTCGTTCATCGAACAGGCCTCTGCGCGGCGACGTCCGTCCGCCCTACGCGGGTCTCCAGCGTCTCTGGAACCGGATCGTAACCGCCCTGAGTGAACGGACGGCAGCGCCCCAGGCGCTTCAACGCCAGCACGACGCCACGCCCGGCGCCATGACGCGCGATCGCTTCATAAGCATAATTGGAGCACGAGGGGTGATACTTGCAGGCCCCGCCGAAAAAGGGCGCTAGGAAAATCTTATAAGTCCGGAGAAATACCAGCAGGATCGAGCGGGCCACTGACGTCCGGCCCGCCCTTAATTCTTCTCTGGCGGCGCGGAGTTCCGGGGAATCAACCGCAGCAACTCTCCGGTCAGGGCCGAAAAATCCGCCGTGGCGGCCGAGCTGCGAGGATGAATCACAATGTCCCATCCTGGAATAATCTCCTGTCGGTGCAATCGCACAATCTCCCGAAGCCGCCGCCGGATGCGATTGCGCCGCACGGCAGTGCCCAGCGTCTTTTTGATGCTCCAGCCGAAGCGGCTGACGCCCAGGCCATTCGGGCGAAGAAAGATCGTGAACTCGCGACTTGATTTGCGGCGGCCGGCGCGATACACCGCGTCATAATCGACGCGGCGAACCAACCGGCACGCGCGGGGAAAATCAAGCGGCGGAGAGTCAGACGCGCGTGAGGCTATGCCGGCCTTTTTTTCGTCGTCCTGCAAGGACTTTTCTTCCACCCACACTCTTCATTCGTGAGCGAAATCCATGCTTCTTGTGGCGGGCACGGACATGAGGTTGAAACGTACGTTTAGGCAACGATCTTTCTCCTGTTTACCCTGGCGCCGAACAGAATTCCGCCCGACGGCGCTTCTCAAGCGCACTGTCGCTGCATGATCGCACCAAGGGAGCGCAACGGTTCCGATACCAGCCGGGCGCGCTTCCCGACTACCAAGTCGCGCCACAGCGCGAATCGCGGACCTCGTCGAAACTCTAAGTCTAATGGACGCGAGCAAGCCGGTCAAGGAAGCCATCGCAATCGCTTTTACCGCTCCCTGACTATTCGTTGGGAGGGGGCAGGTAGTATCCCGGTCGCGTTCGAACGGCCACGCCGGGGCGATGCACCTCCACCTTGATTTCGTGGTAGCCGGAAGCGTCGTCGCCGCTCGGCCGGTAGCCCAGCGTGTACTGCGCGTGGAGTTCGCCGCCGATTTCGTCGATGGCTTTCTCGATGGAGCGGTCCTTGAACGTGTTCACATGCAAGCCGCCGGTCGCTTTGCTCGCCACCGCGAGCGCATTCGGCCCGAGCGCGTTCATTCCCGTCTTCACCAGCCACTCCGCGAGCCCGAGCAGGTCCACGCCTTCTTGCATTTCCCGTTCGACGTCCGGTGTTTGCGGCATGCCGTGGGGAGTCGGCACTGGAAACGTGCCGGGCGGCCCGATCTGGATGGGCGGCGCGGGATTCGGCTTCGACCGCCACTGAGCCGCCGTCGTGCTCAGCCCGATCGAGTAAATCGTCACATTCGCAAGCTGGGCCTGGCGCAGCACCTCGCCCAACTTGCTTTCGCTCCCGGTGTCCCGCGCTTCGGCAAGCACCACCAGAATCCGCCGTCGCGCCGCCGGGCGTTCGTCCAGCAGCGATATGCCCCGGCGCATCGCGTCGTAGAGCAGCGCCCCGGAAGTTCCCATGTGCAGTTGGTCGACCGCATTCTGCGCGCGATCCACGTCCCGCGTGAACGGCGCGAGCACGCTAACCGTATCGTCGAAGCCGATCACCGCCGCTTCCGCCGTCCGCGCCATCACTGTTTGCGCAAACACGATGCCCGTATGCCGCACCGCGGGAAGCATCGGTTCAATACGCGAACTCGTCTCCACCACCAGCACAACCGAAAGCGGCTCGCCTCCCAGGCCGAAGTGTTCGATCTTTTGCTCGACGCCATCGTCGAACACGCGAAAATCCTTCTGCGTGAGGTCGAGAATCATTTCGCCTGACCGGTCGAGCACCGTCACCGGCGCGATCACCTCGTTCACGCGCACCCGGATAGAGGGCTTTTGCGCGCCAAGAGGGAGCTTTTCGGGCTGGACGCCAGGCTCGGGTGTCAAAGGGCCGGCAGGTGCGCCCTGCGCCATCACACGAGGAGCGTGCATAAGAAAAGCCACGAATCCCAGCAGCGCAGCGGACCTTCCAAGAGTAGTCACCGTTTGTCTGATTCCTGATGCGGAGAGCGCGTTGTAACGCGATCCCTGCCGGGCGCCCGGGCTCGTGCGGGCGAAATTACCCATAGGAACAGTGTGAGGCTTTTGACGAACGTGCGTTGGCTCGAGCCCGCCCATCCAGCTTAGAATGGTGCGTTTGTATTTTCGAGGGGGGAATGAATGGCGCGTCCGCATCACTTGCCCATGCCGAAGCTGGCCTACGAAGATCCCGAGTTCATGCACAGTCTCGGAGCTCGTCCGTTGCGCATCCTGGCCGAATACTTCGATCCGCTGATCCGGCTCAGGCGGGCCAATGTGGGAGACACGATCGTGATGTTCGGCTCGGCGCGCATCCAGTCGCGCGGCCAGGCCATGGCGAAGCTCAAGCAGGTTCAGCAGCGAGCCAGGGGACGAAAGACGCCCGAGTGGCGGATGAAAGTCCGCGCGGCCCGCTCGATCGTCGAGATGTCGCGCTATTACGAAGAAGCGCGTGAACTCTCGCGCCGCATCACCGAATGGTCCATGACCCTCGGCACACGTCCGAAGCGCTTCGTCATCTGCTCGGGAGGCGGCCCCGGCATCATGGAGGCGGCCAACCGCGGTGCTGCGGAAGCGGGCGGCAGTTCCGTCGGTCTCAGCATCCAGCTGCCTCACGAGCAGCGGCCCAATTCCTACATCTCGCCGGATCTTAACTTCTGCTTCCATTATTTCTTCATGCGCAAGCTGTGGTTCGCCCAGATGGCCAAAGCCCTGATCGTTTTTCCCGGTGGATTCGGCACAATGGACGAGTTGTGGGAGCTGCTGACGCTTCTGCAGACGAACAAGCTTTCGTCGCACCACTTGATTCTGATTTATGGGCGCAAGTACTGGGATCGCGTCCTCAACTGGCGCTACATGGTGCAGAGCGGAACGATCAACGAGAAGGAGTACAAACTATTGCAATTCGCCGACACGGTCGACGAGGCCTTCGAACATGTGCGCCGCGACCTCGAGACGCACCACCTGAATCTCGACGCGGAGTGGGAGACCCTGGCCCGGCACCTTTAAGAATTGTGCGTAGTAAAGCGGGAAAACAAAAGGGCGGCCAGTAAGCCGCCCTCCGGAACCGATTATCGCCCTTACTTCACTACAGAATCAGTTGATAGAGACTTCAAGGTCCGTCGAAAAGACCGCCTTGAACCGCCGAGTTTCGTCCTTGTCGTGCA
>CAZRKW010000013.1:0-2059 GCA_964600355.1 uncultured Acidobacteriaceae bacterium | reverse complement strand
TCAAGGTCCGTCGAAAAGACCGCCTTGAACCGCCGAGTTTCGTCCTTGTCGTGCAGCAGCACTACAGGCGAAAGCCGCAGCGAGTGCCGGCATTCCCGGCAGGCGGTCATTTCCCCCTGGAGGTCCTGCACAAAACCGTCGCTGAAGTGATATTCGGCCCGAGGACGCCGAGCCGCCTTTGCCCCCTTGGTTCCGCAATGAGGACAGGTGAACTCGACAAGGTCGTCCGCCGGGTCGCGATCCAGCGCGGCCCATCCGGTATAACGAAACCCGATTGTTTCCAAAGAAGTTCTGCTCATATAGATACCCTCACTAACAACAAATCGTATAAACGGTTAGACGCACACCGTCGAAAATCGATTCATAAACGAATCGCCGAAACTTCCGGGAATTGTGGAGGCTGGGGCCGAACGTCAGAAGCGAAATACGATGCCCGTCGATACGCGAGCGCTGTGCTCGGAAAGTCCGCCAAGGCGCGTTATAACCAGGTCCCCTTCCAGTACGCGCCAAGACAATCTCGGCTTTATCTTGAAATCGACTCCCCCGCCGTAGTTTGCTGCCAACGATCTGTTGTTATAACCGCCGCCGGAAAAGGCGCCCACGCCAAACAACGCATGAGCAAAAGGAGAAACCCGCCGCGGCCAGGAAACCTGTGGACCAAAAGTATAGGTATAAACGTGCGAGCTGACCCCTCCGACCTTCCCGAATTCGCCTGTGACGTCGGCAACTCCACCAAACCAATCCCGCAGCTTGTATTCGCCGGAGACGTCAAAGCCGTTCAGATTCACCGCCGGCGAGCTCTTGAAGTGCATGTAGGCATACCCGGCGGAAAGCTCGATCTTGCTAGCCAGACCCTGGGCTCGCGCCGGAACCAGTACGCCGCACATCAAGACAAACGTCACCAGCAGGCATAGCCGTCGCAGCATCAATTTCTCCCTCGGTAGAATTACTGAATGTCGTCGAGCGCGCACTAGCTTACGTCTGACACCGCCCGCTGCGCTAGCGTCTTCTGACAATTCGCCTCGGCGCGCCTCGGCTCCGACTCCGCGATTGAGCCACATGTCGCGGCCGGTACGCGCGCCGTTTCGGCCGCCCTGACGTGCGGCTTGCTGCACTCGACGTTAATACCGTGAAATAGGTAGATGAATATTCAAAAACATATCCCTTCAGAAATCCATATATGGCTTTAGCAACACATTTTGGTATTCCAAGGAAAACGCAAGGCATATGTACAACAAAAGAAGGGGGTTAGACTTTCTAGAAACGATGGTACTCGACGTGCCAATGTGTCGATTCAGTCATCCTTCCCTTGGGGGCAAGGGTCGGAATGGCTGTCCACCCGTATTCGGCTTGGCGTTTCTTAGGAGGCAGTATGAACCGGAATCGCTTTTCTTCTTTTGCATCTCTTTTCACCGCAGTTGTAACGATTCTCCTGGCCGGGCTATTTATAGGGCAGCCCACTTTCGCGCAGGTGGATACAGGTTCGATATCGGGCACGGTCCGCGACTCTTCTGGCGCGGTGATTCCGAGCGCCACAGTGACGGCGACAAACACCGGGACTTCCCTGGCGAGGACGGTTCAAAGTGCTGCGGATGGGGGTTACGTCGTTCCTAGTTTGACGCCGGGCATTTACGACGTAAAGATTACCAGCGGGAATTTCCAGCCGTACGAAACAAAAGCGGAAGTAACGGTGGGCGCGCACGTCACCTTGGACGCGCAGTTGTCCCTCCAGTCGCAAACTGAGACCGTGGAAGTCGTCGCCCAGGGTGGCACCGAAATCAATACCCAAACCCAGGAAATTTCGCAGATTGTAAACCCTGAGCAGATTCTCCAGTTGCCCAGCCTTACTCGCAATCCTTACGACTTCGTGGCGCTGGCGGGTAATGTCAGCAGCGGTGATCGCGGTATGGCGAGCGGAAACGGTCAGGTGGCGGACAACGGTCAGAATGGCACGGACCGCGGCGTGGGCTTTTCGATCAACGGCCAGCGCGCTTCCGGCACGGAGATTCTCCTCGACGGCGCGGAGAACTCCAACATCTTCAATACCAACGTTGCGCTC
>CAZRKW010000012.1:0-36699 GCA_964600355.1 uncultured Acidobacteriaceae bacterium | reverse complement strand
CGGCCAATCACAAAGAGGAGAACGACCATGAATCTCAAGTTTCAAGTAAATACACTGAAGTCAGTGATGTTTGCAGCTGTGCTGCTGGCAACTGGTTTATCCGCCAGCCCGGCCAACGCTCAAGCGTCGTTTCGGGGCAAGTTCACGCTGCAGCACGAAACCACCTGGGCCGGTGTGGTCCTTCCGGCTGGAGACTATGTGATCACGCTGGATCACGGGATTGGCGTTGGTCCCGCCACGGTTTTGATCCGAAACGCGGCATCCGGCAAGTCCGTCGGAATGGTGCCGTCCCCAGTCGCGGATGGCAGCGCCGACGGTGAAGACGCGCTGCTCACCGCCAACCGGGGAAGC
The DNA here is from genome assembly GCA_964600355.1 of uncultured Acidobacteriaceae bacterium. Taxonomy (GTDB): domain Bacteria; phylum Acidobacteriota; class Terriglobia; order Acidiferrales; family UBA7541; genus Palsa-295. The sequence continues at coordinate 36,348 of CAZRKW010000012.1, read as the reverse complement.
CATTGGGTGGTTGAGTCCTTCCGTGTGGCCGAGCTGGGAAAGGTCTTTATCTATGGCCGCGCTCACACCAGCAAACGCGGAAGCGAGGAAGCAAGCAAGACGGAAACAGTTCCCGTCCTACAAGCCAAGAAGTAGAGGCCAAAGTGCCTACGCCCGTGTTGCTCTCAGTTGGGGGCCGCTCAAGCTCGCGGGAGCCTGACTCGGCCCCCGGCTCTTTTTCAGTCGTCGGATGAAACGGTCTCACCAAGCTTCGATTGGCACCCGTTCGAAGATGCCACGCCAGTCGCGCGGATCACATCCAGCATCACATTCTTCAGATGACCAACAAATTCCGCGTCCGCGAGAGGAACTCGCCCGCTTGCCCGGCGTCCGCGAGGCTCCCTTGGGCGAAATCGGCTGTGCCGCCGCCTTTGCCCTTGAACTGCTTGAGCGCTTCGCGCAGGACGGCGCCCATGTCGCCGGCAGAGATTCCCTTCGTTTGTGCCAGGGCGACATGGCCGCTCGAACGGCTGGCCAGCAGCGCGATCACCTTGCCTTCAGCGACGAGCGTCGCGGCTAGCAGGCGTAGATATTCTGGTGAGGCGTCGTCCAAAACGGTGACGATCACGCGCGGTGCGTTCGGAGAAGCAGGAGCATGCGCCGCGAGCAGCGAGCGAGCTTCGTGCTTGGCGAGACGCTCCTCCAGGCGCTTCACCGCGCTGTGCTGGGCGCGACGCTCTTCGATCATTTTGGCCAGAACCGGGGGAACCTCGACCAGGCCGCAGCTCAGGAGGGACGCGGTCTGGATCAGGGTGGCGTAATCGGCGCGCGCGGTGGCGAGGGCCCTGAAGCCGCAGACGAACTCGAGGCGCCACGAATCCCTCCGGCGTTCGAGCTTGCGCGTGAGAAGCATTCCGGCCTGGCCAGTGCGTGCCAGGTGCGTGCCGCCGCAAGGCTGGCGGTCGAAACCTTCCACCTCGACGGCGCGCAGGATCCCCTCACGGTCCACCTGCTTGCGAATGCCCGCTTCGGCTAGCTCCTGCGCGGTCCCGTAGCGCACCGCGACGACGCGGTCGTCGAAAATAATCGCGTTGGTGCGGCGCCCGGCTTCCTCCACGTGCCGCGGGACGATCGAAGGCGCCGCCAGGTCGATCGTCGAGACTTCCCTGCCCAGATGGAACGAAACGGTTTGGAAATTGAACAGCTCAATAAAGGCGGCCGACAGCAGATGCTGGCCGGTGTGCTGCTGCATGTGGTCGATGCGCCGCGCCCAATCGATCTCTCCGTGAGCCGGACCCAGTTTTACGGGTGCCGACGTGTAATGAACGACCTTGTCCTCCGCGTCGGCCACCTCAAGTACTGGCGCGCCGCCCAGCAAGCCGAGGTCGTGGGGCTGACCTCCCGATGTCGGGTAAAACGCCGTGCGGTCCAGGATCACCCTCCAGCGCTCGCCTTCCTGCTCGCAGGAGAGCACCTGCGCGTCAAACTCGCGAACGAAGGAATCGTTGTAGTAGAGGCGTTCGGTCATCGTGCGACTCCGGTTACAAATCGCGAGAATAGCATAGCGCGGCGGCAGGCGACGCCCGCGCATCGGCCATGCATCGACCTCGATCGGACGCACCCCTGCCCGAACGCTTGCTCGCGCTCGCCTCTTTCCATACTAAGATGCTTGCATCGACCATGGATCGAATCACTATGAGCGAAGCGGTGGGCTATCAACCTGTGAGGGCCCCTCGCGGGACAACCATCTCCTGCAAAAGCTGGCAGCAGGAAGCCACCTTGCGGATGCTGATGAATAGCCTCGACCCGGAAGTCGCCGACAACCCCAAGGAGCTGATCGTCTGCGGCCGAAGCAAAGCCGCTCGAAATCGGGAGTGTTTTCACGCCATCGTTGCGTCCCTCCGATCACTTGGAAATGACGAGACCCTGCTCGTGCAGTCAGGAAAACCCGTAGGTGTCTTCCGTACAAATACGTACGTACCGCGGGTATTAGCCGCGAACGCGGGAAGCTGGTTCTACATCGGCGCGCAGGAAACCCTACAGGAGGCCTTTGAAGCATTCTCTGCGGCTGGGCGCAAGCATTTTCAGGGCAATTTTGCGGGCAAGCTTATAGTCAGCAGCGGAATGGGCGCCAAAGGCGGTGTCCAACCGTTGGCCGCGACGCTGAACGGGGCAGCTTTCCTGGGAATTGACGCCAACCCGGAGCAAATCAAGCGCCGGGTAAAGGCTGGATATTGCGACGTGATGGTGAACGACCTCGATGAGGCCCTTCGCATCCTCAAAAATGCGGTGCGGAAGCGAGAGGCGACTTCGGTGGGGCTCGTCGGTAATTGTGCGGACGTAATTCCCGCACTCGCTCGGCGCGGAATTGTGCCAGATTTGCTTACCGATCAGACCAGCGCTCACGACCCCGACAGCTATATCCCTCAGGGACTCAGTATCGTGCAGGCCGCTGAGCTTCGCGAAAAAGATCGGGAGGCTTATCGTTCGCGCGCGCTCGAATCGATTGCGAGACACGCTGAGAGCACGCGGGAACTACGGAGGCTTGGGTCCGTGGCGTTTAACTACGGGAACAATAATATCGGTGCTTTTACGGAAGGGAGGGATTGGAAAAATACCGAAGAATTTCCGGGTTTCGTGCGGGAATACCTCCATTCCCTCTACTGCGAAGGACGCGGTCCTCTGCGCATGGTTGCGCTTTCGGGAGAACCAGCGGATATCCATCGAATTGACAGGCTGCTTCTCGAAATGTTTCCCGATGACGAATCGCTCGGGCGGTGGATTGGTCTCGCGCAAAAGCGGGTGCGCTTTCAGGGTTTGCCTGCGCGGGCCTGCTTGCTTGGCTATGGAGAGCGAGCCAAGTTTGGCCTCGCGCTCAATGAGCTTGTCACCCGCGGAGAACTCAAAGCACCCATCGCGATAGGACCCGGCCACCTGGATGGCGGCTCCGTTGCGTCGCCTTATGGAGAAACCAAGGACATGCGCGATGGCTCGGATGCCGTCGCGGCGTGGCCACTTCTGAACGCGATGCTCAACACTGCGAGCGGGGCGACCTGGGTCAGCATTGACAGCGGGGGGGGCGAAGGTATCGGATACTCGCAGGGGGCCAGCCAGATGGTAGTCGCCGACGGGACGCCGGAGATGGCCGAACGCATCGAACGCGTGCTTACCAACGATTCGGGAATCGGCGTCGCGCGCTACGCGGATGCGGGTTACCCTGAGGCTGTGGAGTTTGCGCGTGGGGCAAGGATCACAATTCCGATGCCCGCCGAGGCGACGGGCAGTTCCCTTTCGCTTTCAGATCAAGAGCCAGATGAACAGCCAGAAACACAGGAGGGATCATGATCGTCATTACAGGAGCTACAGGACACACGGGACGAGCGGCGGTGGATTTCCTTCTCGGCAAAGGCGAAAAGCTTCGCGCCATCGGTCGCGACCAGGGCAAGCTTCAGCCGTTCGCGGCCCGTGGCGCGGAAATCTTCGCAGGGAATGTGGATGACGGGGAAGCGATGACGGCTGCGTTTCAGGGCGCCGATGTGGTCTACCTAATGATTCCCCCTGCGATGCAAGCGGAGGACTATCGCGCTTACCAGGAGAAAGTGACGGACGCGTACGCCACGGCGGTCAGGTCGGCGAAGGTACCTCGCGCCGTCGCGCTGAGCAGCCTTGGAGCGCAGCACCCACAGGGAACTGGGCCGATCGTCGGCGTTCACAATCTGGAGCAGAAGCTCAACGCCATTCCCGGACTGAACGTCCTGCACCTGCGGCCCGCGGGCTTTATGGAGAATTTTCTGCAGATGATTCAGCCATTGCGTACGATGGGCACGCTTCCCGGACCCGCTTCTCCCGACGTGCCTAAGCCGATGATTGCGGCCAAGGATATCGGCGCCTACGCGGGCACGCGGCTGGCTGCGCGCGACTTCTCGGGGTCTTCGGTGCAGGAACTTCTCGGCCCGCGCGATTACGCGATGCGCGAGGCCGCGACGATTCTTGGCAAAGCGATCGGCAAACCCGGCCTCGGCTACATGCAGGTGCCTCTGATGATGCTCGAAGGGGCGCTGGTCCAAACAGGACTTCCCACGAAATCGGCGGCGCTTATGATCGAAATGTTCCGGGGCGAAAATGCAGGCTTGTGCGATCCGCAGGAGCCGAGGTCGCCGCAGAATACGACTGCGACCACTCTGGAAACATTCGCTTCCGAGGTATTCGCCCCGGCTTATCTCGGAAAGACTGCCGGCGCATCCTGAATCGATCCAAGGGGCGACGTCAATCTCCTGGGGGGGCGCCCATGCGAAATATCGCGTCACGAATGCTAACGATCTGCGTAGCGATTGCCTTATTGACCGGCGTGATAGCGGCGGTTCAGGGAGTTCCAAAAGACAGCCCGCTCACCACCTCCGCGTCGGAATGGAACGCCCTCGCCGAGGATTATTTCGACCGGGGATATTACAAGTTCAGGCCCAGCGAGGGGACGAGCGATGGCTTTCACAAATACGATGCCCGGCTGGAAGGTTTTTCGCGGACGGCGATCGCCTCGCAGATCGAGGCGTTGCATCACTTCGAGAGCCGTTTCATCACTGTAGATCCCAAAACTCTCAGCTCCATCGGGGCCGTGGACCGCGAACTGATACTTTCGAATATTCGCAGCAGATTGTTCACCATGGAAACGATCCGGCCGTGGGAAAACAATCCGGATTATTACTCCAGCGGAATTACCTTCGCCGCCTACGTAATTATGGAACGCCGCTTCGCCCCAACGAACCAGCGGATCGGGTCTTTGGTCGCCAGAGAGAAGCAAATGCCGGAAGCCCTGGCCGCCGCCCATGAGAATCTGAAGAACCCGCCGCGCATTTACACGGAAGTGGCCCTGGAACAACTTCCCGGGCTGATCGCTCTGTTTGAAAAGAATCTTCCGGCAGCTTTCGCCGACGCGACCGACCCGGCGGTCAAGGCCGAATTCGCCAAATCCAACCAAGCCGTAGTGACGGCACTGAAAAATTACGAAACATGGCTCAAATCCGACGTGCTGCCGCGCTCGCATGGCGATTTCCGCATTGGCGCCGACACATATTCGAAAAAACTTCTCTTAGACGAAATGGTGGACACCCCGCTGGACCGGCTTCTTGAAATCGGGACCGCCGATTTACGTAAGAACCAAGCCGAATTCGCGCGTGTCGCCCAGCAACTCGACTCGAGCAAGACCCCACAGCAGGTCCTCCAAGAGTTGATGCACGATCATCCGAATCCCGCACAGCTCTTGCAAAGCTTCCGGGACACTTTTAGTTCGCTGATTTCCTTCATTCGCCAAAAACACATCGTGACCGTTCCCTCCAATGTTCGCCCGATCGTCGAGGAAACACCTCCCTTTGAGAGGGCCACCATTGTCGCCGCCATGGATTGGCCCGGGCCACTCGAAACGGCCAGCAAAGACGCTTTTTTCAACGTGACGCTTCCCGGGCCTCACGACTCTGCCCGCGAAATCGAGGAACGGATGGGGGGCTTTAATCGCGGCACGATCGTCTCCACTTCAGTCCACGAGGCTTATCCTGGACACTACATGCAATCTTTGTGGTTCCCGCAGATGCCAAGCGAGGCTCGAAAGATCTTTTGGACCTCGTCCACTGTCGAGGGCTGGGCCCACTACTGCGAGCAGATGATGCTCGATGAAGGGTACGGCCAACCTGGCTATGGTGCGAGCAACGCGCGGGAGGCCGAGTTGATCCGCCTGGGCCAGATCCAGGATGCCCTATTGCGCGATGCCCGCTTCGTAGTGGGCATTCAAATGCATACAGGCAAAATGACCTTCGATCAGGCCGTCGATTTTTTTGTGAAGGAAGGCTATCAGACGCACGAAATCGGACTGGTCGAAACAAAAAGAGGCACTTCAGACCCGACCTACCTGTACTACACTCTCGGAAAATTGGAGATCCTCAAGCTACGATCGGATATGCGGCGGAGGCAGGGCGCAAGCTTTTCACTTCAGAAGTTCCATGACGATTTCTTAAGACAGGGATTCGCCCCGATCAAAATCATACGTCAAGCCATGTTAGGCGATAACTCACCCGCCCTGCAGTGACCGACGCACGAGCGAAATGGGATACGGCGAGGACCTTGCGGACAGACTATAATGTCTTCGTCAATCGCGCAAAACGTTTTGCCCACCGCCCGATTCCCGGACAGCCGGAACAGAAAGCTTGCGGGAAATTCACGGCGAGAGGAAAGGCGCTGCGCGCCGGGGCTTTTTGTCGAGGGTGGAAGCCCCGACCCCCTAAAAAGCGTTGCTTTGCCGCGGGGCGATTGCTGGGAATGGCTCGATTCCTCGGTAGACGACGCTGGCGAGGAAGAAGCTATCGCGCGGGAAGCAACGGTTTTTGCTCTTTCTCCAAATGCTGATCGAAGGCGGTCAACTCGGCTGCGTCTGCGGCGTATTGGGCCATCAGGTGGACCACGTCTACCGTGCCTTTGCGATCGAATAAGCGCAGCACTTCGGCGAAGTTGGCGGCGGAAACATTTTCGAAGGACTGTTTCCTGGGCCCGAACATCTGGCGTCCGAGGTTGATGATGGCGGTTTCCTTCTCGCCGAGGCCTGTCACGGGCTTTTCGTATTTGATCATGTCGATGATGGCCGGTTCGATGTGGCGGGGGTCCTTGGGGTCGCGGCCGTAGGTTTCCCATTCGGTCCATTCATACTGGGAGTCCATCGCGCGGGCGGCCACCAGAACGCAGATCTCGACCAACCGGTCGGACAAGCCGGTGCTATAGGTGAGATAGCGCTGTTTTTCGTCGGTGCCTGCGGCGAACCGGGGATCGGCGTAAAGGCGGACCGATCGCGTCGTCATGGGACCGCTCATAGCAAACCGCTGCGGCCGGTTCACCTGGTCGAAAGCCTGCTTGCCTGCGTCGTCCATGTCTTCGCGCTTCGGCAAGGGAAGGCGATTCCCGGAGTCGGGATCGATGTCCTTGGGGAGCGGCGCCGAGGCTGCGGCGATCGATGCGGCTACGCTGGCTCTGCGATCCGCGTCGAACGGGTGGGGCCGGGGAGGAAGCAGCGGCTTTTGGTCTGCCCGCAAATGATTGTCGAAAGCAGTCAGCTCCGCCGCGGCTTCGGAATAACTGGCCATCACCCAGAGCAACTCCACGGTTCCCTGGCGGCCGAACAGATGCATAACCTGCGCGAAAGTCGCGGGAGAAAGTCTCCTTTGGCCGAAGGTCTCGCGGGCGAAGTTGATGATGGCGGTTTCCTTCTCGCTCAGGCCCACCAGCGGCTTTTCGTATTTGATAAGGTCTATGGTGGACTGGTCGATATGGCGCGGGTCGGCCGGGTTTCGTCCGAAGTATTCCCACTGCGTCCATTCATATTGAACGTCCATCTCGCGCGCCGCCGCCAGCACCGCAACCTCGAGCAAGGGGTCGGGCAATCCGATGGAATACTTGAGGCTGGCTCCGCGGCTGGCCTTTACGAAGTCGGAATCCCAGTCGCTCACATTGGGCTGCTCGATGCCGGTGGTCAACCGCGCGGTGTAGTGGTAGGGAACGTTGGCCAAGGGGAGGCGGTTCCGGGAGTCGGGATAGACGTCCGGTGGCAGCAAGGGCGAAAGGGGCGGATCGCCGGGGCGGTCGATTATCGGGGCCTCCATTGAGTGTGGGCCGTTCGCCTGATTCTGCGCCTGGATTCCCACACACAGCAGCAGGGCCACGAGGCTTAGGAGCAGAACAGCTCCGGCGCTTTTCGACAGGTTCATGACTTTCTCCTCTGTGAAACGATGGCGTCACCCTTCAGCCGCTTGGGCATTGATCGATCCAATATCGCCCGGATCGGCATACGGCGCCGGATTATAGTTCAAATGAAACGTTCTGGGTGAGTCTAATAACGGAGACTTTGCGGTCGCTATATTTCCAAGAAGCCGCTGGCCGGGCTTTGACAAAGAGGTGTAATTCGCGTCATCCGCTTCCACAAACTCGTGGCTCCTCTGTAGGTTTACCGACAAAATGGAATGCGGAGGCCCGCCTTGCGTTCCCGCCGCTTCATCGTGCTTTGCACATTCCTCGGAATCGCTGTCTTCGGGTGGCTCCTGTGGCGCAACTCCTTGCCTCGGCGCGAGCAATCCGAAACTCCGGCCATCACTATCGAAAAGCAGCCTGTCGCTTTCGCGAACCATACCTTCGATCCGAACTCACCTCCCGCCGATATGCCTACGCTGGCTTACGGAGAAGAAGCACTTTGCGACTCGAATTTGACGTCCAGTGCCATTGTGGGCGGGGAGTCTCAAAAGACAGATTCGACGCATGCCACCGTGACCATCACCAGGATCAAGATGATTTTGGCGCTGAGCATAAACGTGTGGGTGCCCAGCGGCGTGAGCCAGCATGTCGTCGCACACGAGGACGGACACCGCCAAATCTCAGAGTATTACTACCGGACTACCGATAAACTTGCCGAGCAAATCGCCGCGACATACGTGGGCAAACAAATCGACATCAACGGCGCCGATCTGCACGCCCAGCTTGAAACGGCTCTGCACCAGACGGCCACCGACATCACCCACGAGTTCGATCAGGAAGTGAGCTTCGCAGCGACGCAGCAATACTACGATACGATCACCGATCATGGCCGGAACGAGTCCGACGCGAAGGAAGCTGTCGCCGCGGCTGTCGAAAACGTGAAGATGGTCTCGATTCAGCCACCCGCCGCGACAGCAAAATAACATTGCAGAAAGTTCCCTCACGTTTCCGCACTCACTGTGGGCTGGACAACGGCCGCAACGCTCTCGCCCGGTGAGAAGAAAAGCAAAAGCAGATCCTTCACTGCGTTCAGGATGTGCGCCACCCTCGAAAAACGCAAGCATGGGGCGAGCCGGCCATTTGAAGTGATACTTCACTTTCCCGTTGCGGCGTCAGCCGGGCACCGTCTTCGGACGATGCGTCTGCCAATGAGTGATTGAAACGGCTGAGTGCGCCGTACTATGCTTGTCGGCGAAGAGAGAGAACGCGGAATCTGGCGGGCTGGGAAGGCCCGAAAATCGCCTCATGAGCAACGCACCAACGATCGACCCCTCGGACCACAACGAGCTTGCAGCGGATGCGTTGGCTGGGGGCGTGAACGATCACGACGCTCCCGGCTTGACCTGGTTGAACCGCCGTATGCGCGATTTGCTCATGCGAGCGCCCTCGGCCATCGGTATCACCGCCGGGCCCTTGCATCGCTGGGTTTACGTGAATATGGCTCGAGCGACCATGGCCGGGCGCACGAAGCTGGAGGATTTTGTCGGCAAGACGGTGCGCGAGAGTTATCCGGAATTAGTGGGCCAACCATTCTTCGCGGCTCTCGACGGGGTCTATACCACCGGCATTCCTTTTATCGGCAAAGAGATCAAGGCCACTTTTAACCGGGGTCCGGCTGGCGCGCCCGACGTAGCGTATCTCGATTGCGTCTATCAACCCATTCGCGATGAAGATGGCCGGGTGGAAGGGCTTTTGATCCACACGGTCGAGGTTACTGAAAAGGTTCTGGCGCGCCGGGCGATCGAGATCGCCAACGAGCGCGAAAAGCAAGTCCGGAACGAACTGGAATCCCGGGTCGAGGAGCGCACGGAGCAGCTTCAGCGTGCGCATGAGACGTTGCGTGTGTTATCCGGGAGGCTTCTGCAGGCTCAAGACGACGAGCGCCGCCGAGTGGCTCGTGAGTTGCACGATAGCGCGGGCCAATACCTTTGCTCGATACAAATGAATCTTTCCGCCATAGCGAAGGAATTGACCGGCAGTTCTCCCTCTCTTCGCGGGCGTTTGGATGACGCGATCGACCTCGTCGAACGCTGCACTTCGGAAATTCGGACTCTCTCTTACCTGCTGCATCCGCCGCTGCTCGATGAATTGGGCCTCACTTCCGCGCTTTCCTGGTATGTGGAAGGCTTCTCCAAGCGCAGCGGGATTGAAGTCACTCTCGATATACCCGGGAACGCGCCGCGCTTCTCTCCCGAAGTGGAAACGGCCGTATTCCGAATCGTTCAACAGAGTCTTGCGAATATTCACCGGCATTCCGGGAGCAAGGTCGCTCGAATTCGTCTGATCAAACGCACGGACCACCTGACGATTGAAATTTCCGATGAGGGATGTGGCTTCGCGCCTGAGCTTTTGGCGAAGTTTCGCCAGAGCGGCCAGCTACCTGGCGTGGGCGTTTCCGGTATGCGGGAACGTATCAATAGCCTGTCCGGCACGTTCGATATCGTCTCGGGTGCCACGGGCACCACGGTCGCCGTGAAGCTGCCTGTTCGAGTCCTTCCGTAATACTTCGTTTGTTTGGTGGCTGGCGATGCGATGTTGACGAGTTTGCCGGCCTGTGGGCGCTGGATCTCGCCGGTGGCCGCGTAATTCCGTTATTATTTGGGAGTGGCCCCCCTGCTTTTCCGTTTGGGAGGGGCGCCGGCATTTGAAGCGAGAAGACGCAACCCATGAAGCGGCTCATCGAATGCGTTCCGAACTTCTCTGAGGGCCGCGATCCCGCCAAAGTGGATGCCATTGTCGCGGCTATGCGTGTGGTGCCCGGCGTTTTCATCCTCGACCGGCAGAGCGATGCCGATCACAACCGCAGCGTGATCACTATGGTCGGCGAACCGGACGCGGTGGCGGAAGCGGCGCTGCGCGGGGTTGGAAAGGCCGCCGAATTGATTGATCTGACGCGCCATCGCGGCGAGCATCCCCGACTGGGCGCTGCGGACGTGGTTCCGTTCATTCCCCTGGAAGGCACGACTATCGAGGATTGCGTGGCGATCGCGAGGAACGTTGGGCGCGAGATATGGAAGCGCTACCGAATCCCTGTGTATTTCTACGAGGCGGCGGCTCAGCGGCCCGAGCGCGCGAACCTGGAAAACATTCGCAGCGGGCAATTCGAAGTCCTGATGAAAGAGGTGATGCGTGATCCCGATCGATCGCCGGATGTGGGCGATCCGCGGCTGCATCCCACGGCGGGCGCGATTGTGGTGGGCGCACGGAAATTCCTCATTGCATACAACATTCACCTCAATACGCCTGACGTCGCGATTGCGAAGCGCATTGCGAAGGCCATCCGCTTTTCCAGCGGCGGCCTGCGCTATGTGAAGGCGATCGGCGTGAATCTGAAGTCGCGCCAGCTCGCCCAGGTTTCGACGAATCTGACCGACTTTGAGCAGACTCCCCTTCACCGAGTGTTCGAGCTGGTGAAACGCGAGGCGGAACGCTACGGCGTCGCGATTGCGGGCAGCGAGATTATCGGGCTGGTTCCGAGGCGCGCCATCGAACTGACTGCGGAGTACTATCTGCAACTCGAAAACTTCTCTGTCGCGCAGGTGTTAGAGAATCGTATGGAGTCCGCGCTCGAGGGCGCGGGTCCGGGAGCTGGCCGCCACGCCACGGCCTTTGAATCGGCGCAGGCTGACTCCGCGGTGCCACACGAGAATCTCGCTGAACCGATAGGCCGCGAAGACCCTCTTCAGGAGGCATTGAAAAGCGCGGCGCGGGCTGCGATGAAGGCTGCGCGCAACACCGCCGAACTATTTGAGAAGCTCGGACAACTGGAGGCGCTGGCCGCCCCGTCTATGCTTACAGACGTCCGCGCGGGCCGGTCGATGGCTGCGGCCGCAGTCCAAGGCGCGCTGGAGAGCGTGGCCGCCAACCTGCGATCCGTTGCTGACCCCGATTTCAACCGCAAAATGAAAGCCGACGCGGACTCGCTGAAATCCCGCATAATGGAACAGCCAGCCGGGGTGGACAAGCTGTGAAGGAAGTTTGGCTCTGAGGGAGACAAATCTTTGAGATATCCAATGGACCGTTTACGCGCAATTGCACTTTTGATCGCCGCGACAGTGCTCGGTTCCCTGGTGGCCGTGCCGCGGCCGAGCTATGGCGGAACGCTCAGTACCGCCGTGGTGGGAATGTTCCCGAAGGACGTGGGAGAAATCGCCTACGCCGACCTGAAGACAGCGCGCAAACTGACCTGGTTCCCGCAATTGCGCGAACAGCTTTTGCCGAGCCGCTTCCGCGACTTCGAAAAATTCCTGGCGTCTGCGGGCGTTGACCCGAACACGCAGGTGGAAGAGCTGGCATGGGGGTCGATGGACAAAGGCGGAGGCGAGGACGTGCTGGGAGTGGCGCTGGGGCAGTTTGATCCGTCATCCACGGAGGCCCGTTTCAAGAGCCAGAAGCTCGCGCCTGTGGACGTGCGCGGCTACCATCTTTACGCTTTCTCGGGCGGAAAAAGCTCAGTGGATATTCTTTTCACCTTCATCGACTCGAACACGGCCGCATTTGGCACCCGCTCCGCTCTGGAGAGATTGATCGACGTGCGCGCGGGAGTGTCCGAGAGCATGCTCACCAACGACAAACTCTTTCCGCTGATCAACGAATCCAACGGCCACGGGCTCATCTGGGCCGTGCTCGATCAGAACTATTCGCACGTGGCCATGCAGCAACTGGTCCCGCAGGCGAGCCAGTTTCCGCAGGCTGCGGCCATCATGGACCGAATCAAGGCGATGACGATCACCATCGACGCCGACAGTGGCGTGGATGCGCATTTCCAGGCCGTGTGCGCTTCGCCCGACGACGCCAATCTTCTCGCGGCTGCTTTACAGGCCGGCCTGATGTACCGGCGCTATCAGGAAGCCTCTACGAATCCCACGCTGGCGGGCGCGCTCGACTCGGTTCGCATCGTGCCTAGCGGAGACCGCCTCAAGGTCGAAGCTCCGATCAGCCAGGATCAACTGCTGTCTTTGATTCGGAACGGGGCGTTTACGACGTCGATGTAATGTTTTTTTCAGGCGTGCGTTTCGTTACAGAAGAGAAGAAGCTGTCAGTCGCGGGATTCGGCTTTGATTGCACTGCAACGCTTGATCAGAATCACGCGCGAGCCGCTATCCGTGTTCTCGCAACGCACCTGGTCGATTCCCGCGACCCGGCCTGCCCCATTTTGGGCCGCGCAAGCCTTGGCTACCGAATCGCCGATGGAATTCCCGGCCATGTGCCCAGCGTATTCAATCGTTATTTCGATCTGATCGGAGGCGCCGCCTACGATCAACCTGATCGGGGAGTCTCCGCGGCCGCTGTTACGGGCTATTGCAAAAGCCCCTCGGCAGATCTCTAGCGTGGCGCCGGCGAGTTGTTCTTTCGTGTGCTCTTCGAGGCCGGCTTGCTCGGCCGAGTGGAACACTATGGCGCGGACGCCTGCGTACAGGCGTGCGTCATCCTGCAGGGCGGATTCGATCCTTGGGCGTTCGGAAGAATGGTCAGTGGTCATCGGGGTCGGCGAGGTGGATATCGCAAGCCTCGCGGCAATCGGGACAGTAGTACAACCCGTCTACGCATAACCGGACGTCTTGCTGGGATTGGCAAAAACAGCAGTACTTCTCACAGTTGCACTTCGATTCGACTTGGTCACATTGAGAGCAGAGGGTGCTCGTCACTGCGGCTGTCCTTCCTTCGGAGAACTGCTTTCGTCTATCCCCATAGTAGGACAGCGGACTCCGCGCGACAAGTGCCTTCCGCTTGCGCTATGCCTGACCAACCATTGGTAGTGAAAGCCCCCTTCCGCGCCCGGCCGGAGCATCCACGAGCCGCCACGTTACCTCAGGCGTGTGAATCGTGTGTTACTGCGCCGTTGCCGCGGTCTCGATGGGCCGCGAGCACGATGGGCCGCGAGCAATTGCCCGCTTCCAGACCATTTGCTACAATCCCGCGCCATGAAGAAATTCGCGATGAACTTTTGGCCGGCCCGCTCCACATGGTTCCGATTTTTAGCGCTGGCGGCGCTCTCCTTCGCGGCGGGTTCGTGGGTGACGCTGCACCTGACGCAAAGCAGGAGTGTTCACGCGGATGCCGACAGGGTGTTCGAGCTTCGTGTCTATCACGTGAACCCGGGCCGCTTGCCTGCGCTCGAGACACTCTTTCGCGAGCACACGCTGCCTCTGTTCAAGAAGCACGGCATCACGGGAATCGGATACTGGCATCCTCAGGATGCGCCCGACGCGGGAAACACGCTGATCTACCTGATCGCGCATCCGAGCCGCGAGGATGCCAGGAAAAACTGGGACGCCTTCTTTGCCGACCCGGAGTGGACACCGGCGCTGAAGGTCGCCAGCGCTGACGGGAAGCTCACAGATAAGATCGACTCTACGTTCATGGACCCTACGGACTTCTCACCCCTTAAGTAAGTGCTTCGATCCGCAGCGGCAGCACCAGCCCCTCTTGTACGGCACAGAGCCTCCGCGGGCGTGCTGCTCGGGCTTGTCGCGCTGCTCACAGCGTTTGCAGTGCAGTCCGGGGAAATCGGATCGAGCGATTCGCAGCACCGGTTGCAGGCCGCGCACTCCTTCTGGACATCCGAACCGGCAGTTTTCCCCGACGAGTATCCCGAATTCGGCATCCATGGCCGCGGAGGAAAGCTCTACGGCTGGTACGGAATCGGGCAATCGATTCTGCTGCTGCCGTTCGACGTGATCGGCACCTACGCGGAGCGCCTTCCCTTCTTCGCGGAGTACCGCAGCGCCGAGACGGACCCGACCGTCCGCAACATCGTAGTTACCTACGGGACAAACGGGCTGGTCTGCGTGCTGAGCATTCTGGTGTGTTTCCGTTTTCTGCTGCGATTGGGGTTCACGGTGAACCAGGCGGCGGCCGGCGGGCTGACACTTCTGTTCGGTACTACGTTTCTGCATTACACACAAAACATGATGGAGAACAACCTGATCCTGCTGCTGACGCTGACCGGGATCTCTTTTCAATACGAATGGCTGCGCACGGGGCGCCGGCGCTCGTTGTTGATTGGCTCGATGGCATTCGCCGCGGATTTGATGATTCGCGTCACCACGGTGCTCGACATCGTGGCCGCCGGCGTGTTCGTGGTTCTGCTGTTTTGGATGCAACAAGTTCGAGGCCGCGATCTTCGCGCCAGGCTATGGACTTACGCGCGCGAGGCAGTCCCCTGTTATGCGGTGGGCATGCTCGTGGACCGGATTTATCAATACGAGCGATTCGGTTCTTTCTGGAATACCTATATGTCGGTGTTCGCGGCGGAGCAGCACAGGTTGAATCCTGGCCTGGATCCGAGGTTTCCGTGGACGACGCCGCTGCATGTGGGCATTCTTGGGCCGCTGATCAGCCCCGAGAAATCGATTTTTCTGTTCGATCCCCTTCTGATTCTGGCCCTCCTGCTCGCGGTGTTTTTGTGGCGGCGGCTCGCTCCGGAGATCAAGGCGTATTTGCTGGCCGGATTCGTTTTGATCGCGCTGTACATACTTTTTTACGCCACCTACTTCGATTGGAGTGGCGATTTCGCCTGGGGTGACCGGTACACGGCTACGGCCGTGCAACTTGTCGCGTTCATCAGCGTGCCGCTGCTCCTGCGTCACCGCGCTGATATGGGGCGGCTTCTCTGGACGACGGGAGTCGCGCTGTTGGCGGCCAGCGTGCTGATCCAGATAGCTTCGGTGATGTTCTGGTGCCCGCTGGAGATCTACCAGATGGAGACGCTGGGACATCCGACGTTCGTCATCGGCCTGCGTTTCAAGAATGTCGCGGCATTTCTTCTGGGAAAGATGGATGCGTGGGGATTGAACAACGAGGCGATGACCGAAGATCCCTGGGACTACGTACACATCACCACATTCAACTTTTTGCCGTTTGTGCTGCGACGGATCGGACAGGCTCCGCGATGGCTGGTCGATGTGGTCGCTGTGATGTGGTCTACGCTGGTGGCGAGCCTTGCGGCCTTACTGATTCTTATCGGGCGCCAAGCCCGCCTTGGCAAACTCGTGCAGTCCGAATAGGTCAATACCGGACTGGGCTGGTTACCTTGGGCAAAGGGGCGTCCGACATTTCCTGTTCACGATAGCCGAAATAGTGGCGCTTCTTGATGACGTCGGCAATTTCCGGCGGGACCATCGTCTCCCACGACTCGTCCTGGTCTTTGATGCGACGGAGCACGTCGCGCGAGAAGATGTGCAGCACGCTTTCATCGAAATTGTCGACCTGCTTGATGCGCCCGCGCTCCACCAGGTGGGTGTAGAGACTCTGGACGGCCCCCGGCATCTTCACGTTTTCTACGGTGCTGATCTGGCCCGTCGCCGGGTCTTTCAGCGGATACACGTAAATGCGCAAGTCTTTCGTGAATAGCTTTCCGAAGGCTTCGAGAATGCCGCCCTCGAGCGAGGCGTAATACTGCTCCTTGAAGAGGTCTTCGAGACTCGCCAGGCCCATCGTCACCGCGATGGGTTGGTTGGTATAGCGCGTCAGATAGGCCGCCAGGCGATAGTATTCAAAATAGTCCGAGATCAAAACCGTCTTGCCGACGGCCGCGAGCAGATCGGCGCGCGCGAGGAAGTCCGTCAAGTCGATCTTGCCCTCGGAGAGCAGGTTGCGCATGGTGATTTCCATCAACTCGACCACCTGCCCGCCCTCGGCGCCCAGTTCCGAGGCGAAGCGCTCGTGGGCACTCTTGATCATGTCGATGTTGACTTTGGTGACGGGGCGGAAACTCCCGCGCTCTACCAGGATGGGCCTCTTCCGCAGCACCTCCGATGGCTGAAGCACCTCGCCGGAGGGTCCGAACATCGCCGCGCCGCTCAGTCCCAGCTGGACGAGTTTCAGGCTCATGATGCGGTTATCGACGTGGCGGAATTCGATGCCGGAGAACTCGATCATGTCGATCTCGACGCGCTGGATGGTGAGATTGTCGAGCAGCGATTCGAGCAGCATCTCCGGCTTGTGATGCAGGAAAAAGGCGCCGTAGAGGAGGTTCACTCCCACGATGCCGAGGGTTTCCTGCTGCAGGTCGTTTTCGCGATCGAGCATCCGGACATGGATGATGATTTGGCTATCCTGATCGCGCGGGTGGGCCTGATACTTGACGCCCATCCAACCGTGGCACTCGTTGGTGCCGAGGTAGTTGCGGGCGGCGACGGTGTTGGCGAAGGCGAAGAAGGCCGTGCTGTCCCGGCGGGTCGATTGCAGGCGTTCCAGGTTGAGACCGTGCTCGTGGTCCAGCATGCCCTGCAGGCGCTCGCGGGAGACATAACGCTTGCAGCGGCCATAGATGGCGTCGCTGACGGCCATATCATAGGCAGACATGGACTTGGAGATGGTCCCGGCGGCGGCGCCTACCTTGAAGAACCAGCGCGCCACTTCCTGACCGGCGCCGATTTCCGCGAACGTGCCATAAAACATGGGGTCGAGGTTGATTTTGAGGGCTTTCTGGTTGGTGCTTAGCTTCGGCCGCTCGTCGTTGTCCATGGCTCCCACAGGTGGATCTCCCCTTTTGCCGGTACCCGGAAATCAGCTTCGAGAGGGGTCAGTATATCCAAAGACGGCGCTGCGAACACTACTGCAATGTGACAATCGGCAGCCTTGGCTTCGAGATAATCAACTTATTGGACATTTAACAGGCAGTTCCGGGCTGGAATTCACGCCCTTTTCTTGACACCCTAAAATGTGCGTGCTACGGTTTTTATTACTCATCCTGAGACTCAATAGTGAGCACACCCGCTACCGCTGAGCTTCGAAAAACGGCGCTCAATGCCATCCATCGCGGCCTGGGCGCCAAAATGGTCAATTTTGGCGGTTGGGACATGCCGGTGGAATACTCCGGCATCCTTTCCGAGCACGAAGCAGTGCGCACGCGGGCGGGGTTGTTCGACGTGAGCCACATGGGGGAAATCGAGGTTCGCGGGCATTCGGCGCTCGATCTGGTGCAGTGGGTGACGTGCAACAACGCCGCCAAGCTCGTCGTCGGGCAGGCGCAGTATTCGGGACTGATGACCGAGCGCGGCACGTTCGTTGACGACTTGCTTGTGCATAAAATCTCCGACACGCATTACCTGCTGTGCGTCAATGCCAGTAACCAGGATCGCGACTTCGACCACATCGTCTCGAAGAACGAAGTGGGCGCCGAGGTTGAGAACGCCGGGCCGCGCTACTCGCAGCTGGCCGTGCAGGGGCCGCGCGCTAAAGAGATTCTGCAGAAGCTCACAGCGGTCGTGCTCGATCCGATCCGCTATTACCACTTCACCTTTGGAAAAGTGAGCGGCGTCGATTGCTTGATTGCACGAACCGGTTACACCGGGGAAGACGGCTTTGAAATTTATTTCGATCCGCAATTCTCCGAAAAGCTGTGGGGCGAGCTCATGCGGGCGGGAGGAGCCTTTGGGATGATTCCGTGCGGCTTAGGCGCGCGGAATACGCTGCGCCTGGAAGCGGCGATGTGCCTCTACGGCCATGAAATCGACGAGACGACCACGCCGCTGGAAGCCGGGCTTGGCTGGATATGCAAGCTTGAAAAGGGACGGTTCCTGGGCTGCGACGTGCTGGCGGCGCAGAAACAGTCCGGTATCAAGCGCAAGCTCGTGGGTTTCGAGATGATCGATAAGCGAATCGGACGGGACGGGTATCCCGTGCAGATCGGCGGACGCAATGTTGGATGCGTCACGAGCGGCGGACCGGCGCCGTTTCTCAAGAAAAATATCGGGATGGCGTATGTGCCGCCCGAATCGAGTGCTACCGGGACTGACATCGAAATCGGCATTCGCGGCCAAGCGGCGGCAGCGCGCATTGTCCCGCTGCCTTTTTACAAGCGGCCCCACTAATCCAGCCTGGAAGGAGCGGCATGTACCCAGCGGACTATCGCTACACGAAAGATCACGAGTGGATCAAGGTGGAAGGCCCCGTTGGCACCATCGGCATCACCGACTACGCGCAGAATGAATTGGGCGACGTGGTGTTTGCCGAGCTTCCGAAGGTGGGCGCGACGATGAAGGCCGGCGAATCGTTTGGAACCATTGAATCCGTGAAGGCGGTCAGCGAGATATTTACTCCTGTTTCCGGCGAGATTACCGAAATCAATTCGAAGCTTGTCGATACTCCTGAAATCGTCAACAAGGATCCGCACGGCTCGGCGTGGCTGGTAAAGATCCGGCTGAGCGATCCGAAGGAAGTTTCGGCGTTGATGGACGCGGCGGCCTATGAGGCCTACATCGCGGCCCAGGCGAAGGAACATTAAAAAGGAACATTACAGCTGATGCGTTATCTGCCCAAGAGCCCGTCTGAGCGGGAGGAAATGCTCGAGTCGATTGGCGTGGACTCGGTCGAGGAGCTTTTTCAGTCCATCCCGGAGAAATTCCGTCTTCGCAAGCCGCTGGACCTGCCCGGGCCGCTCTCGGAGATGGAAATCATCCAGTATTTTCAGGCGCGCGCCGCGGAGAACTCTCGCGGCTGTACATCGTTTCTGGGCGCGGGCGTTTACCAGCACGTTCGCTCCGTTGTCGCCGACGCGATCATCCAGCGCGGCGAGTTCCTGACCTCGTATACGCCTTACCAGGCCGAAATCTCCCAGGGTACGCTGACCGCGATCTTCGAATTCCAAACGTTGATGTGCCAGTTGACCGGGCAGGAGGTGGCCAACGCGTCGATGTACGACGGCTCGACGGCGCTGACCGAAGCCGTGCTGATGGCCGAGCGGCTTACCGGGAAGCACCGCGTGCTCGTTGCGCGGTCGGTACATCCGGAATACCGGCAGGTGTTGGCTACTTACGCGAAGAATCTCGGGCTGGAAGTGGAAGAAATTGGTTATGCGAAATCGGGGCAGCTCGATACGGAGGCTCTTTCCAAGGCCCACCTCGCCGACGCCGCAGCGATCGTCGTGCAGTCGCCGAACTTCTTCGGGGTGATCGAGGAGCTGCCTGCGCTCGCTGAAGCGGCCCACGCGGCTGGAGCGCTGCTGGTGACCACGATCGCCGAGGCCGCGTCGCTGGGGATCGTTCGGCCGCCGGTCGAAGCCGATATCGTTGCGATGGAGGGCCAGTCGTTCGGCATCCCACCCAGCTATGGCGGGCCGTACGTGGGAGTGATCGCGACCCGTGAAAAATTCGTCCGACAGATGCCTGGACGCCTCGCCGGACAGACCACTGACGGCTCCGGTCGCAGGGGGTTTGTGCTGACGCTGGCGACGCGCGAACAGCACATCCGCCGCGAGAAGGCCACGTCGAACATCTGCACGAACGAAGCGCTGTATGCGCTGGCGGCCACGATTCACCTGTGCCTGATCGGGAAAGAAGGGCTGCGCGAGCTGGCCCTGCAGAATCTGGCGAAAGCGCGGTTCGCCGTGGCGGAGCTTACGAAGATACCCGGAGTGCGGCGCGTCTTTTCCGGCCGCGTGTTCAACGAGTTTGTGCTGGAGTTTCCGCGCTCCGTGAAGCTGATCAACGCGGAACTGCTGCGCGAGAAGATCATCGGTCCGCTGCCGCTCGGCTTGCACTACCCGGAATTGACCAAGCGCGGGCTTGTGTGCGTGACGGAGACGATGCCGCGCGCGGAGATCGAGCGCCTGGCTGCTGCCATCAAGAAGATTCTCGAGACGCCGCTGTAAGGAGATTTCTGTTTTGAACTCGAAACTCACCGAAGTCGAAACGTCCGAGCCCGGCATTCGGAAGGCGGGGCGGCAAGTCAATCAGAACGAGGGGCTGATTTTCGAGAAGTCCGCTCCGGGGAAGCGCGGAATGGAACTTCCGCCGCTCGATGTTCCCGCCATCGACCCGGCCGAGGCGCTCGGCGCCGGGAATTCGCGGGACTCCATCGAAGGCTTTCCCGAGGTGAGCGAGATTGAGGTGATTCGACACTTTACGCGGATCTCCACGTGGAACTACGCCATCGACCTGGGCATGTACCCGCTCGGCTCCTGCACGATGAAGTACAACCCGCGCGTGAACGAGTACGTGGCGCGCCTTGACGGACTCGCGAGCGAGCATCCCGCGCAGCCTGCGGACGTGTCGCAAGGGTGCCTGCGGATTCTCTACGACCTTCAGAAATGCCTGTTGGAGGTCACCGGCATGGATGCGGCCACGCTGCAGCCTGTTGCGGGGGCGCAGGGCGAGCTTACCGGCCTGCTGATGATTCGGGCCTATCTCCAGAGCCAGGGCAACGCGCGCAAAAAAGTCTTGATCCCGGATTCCGCGCACGGCACCAACCCCGCTTCTGTGGTGATCGCGGGGTACGAAGTGCAGAACATCAAGTCAAACGCTCGCGGACAGATCGACACCGATCATCTGCGCGAGTTTGCCACCGAAGATGTGGCCGCGCTGATGGTCACCAACCCCAGCACGATCGGCGTATTCGAGGAGCGCATCGCGGAAATCGCCGCGATCCTCCACGAGCGCGGCGCGCTGCTCTACATGGATGGCGCGAACATGAATGCGCTGGCGGGCGTCACGCGGCCGGGTGATTTTGGCGTCGACGTGATGCACCTCAACCTGCACAAAACTTTCTCCACTCCGCACGGCGGTGGTGGTCCCGGCGCCGGCCCCGTGCTCGCCAAGAAAATCCTGGAGCCATTCTTGCCGGTTCCGGTCGTCGTCGAGAAGAATGGGAGATACGCACTTGACAGCAACCGGCCGCAGTCCGTGGGCCGCGTACGCGCTTATTGCGGGAACTTCGGCGTGCTGCTGCGCGCTCTCGCGTATACGCTTGCTTACGGCCCCGGTATCCGGCAAGCGACCGAAGATGCCGTGCTCAACGCCAACTACATCCGCAAGAATCTGGAAGAGAGCTTCGATCTTCCCTACAACCTGCCCTCGATGCACGAGGTGGTTTTCAGCGATGCTCGCCAGAAAAAGCAGGGCGTCAACACCATGGACATCGCCAAGAGGCTCATCGACTACGGCTTCCATCCCTACACCACGGCGTTTCCGCTGATCGTTCCGGGCGCGATGATGATCGAGCCGACCGAATCGGAGTCGAAAGAGGAGTGCGACCTGTTTATTGACGCGATGCGTTCCATTGCCATTGAGGCGGAAACCAATCCCGAACTGGTGAAGACTGCCCCGCACTCGACGCGCGTCGGACGGCTCGACGAAGTGGCGGCCGCTCGCAAGCCCATCCTCCGCTGGAAACCTTAGCAACCAGCCCTTACTGCTTCCGCTTATTTCCGCAGGCGCGACGCACCGCCTTCGCTATATCATTGTGTTGACCGTCAGGAAAAATGACAGCGACGCGGGACAAAGTGCGATGGGGAGTGCTGGGCGTGGCGTCGATCGCTGTGCGCCGGACGATTCCCGGGATGCAGAAGGGCGAATGGAGCGAGGTGGCCGCCATCGCTTCGCGCGACTTGCGCAAAGCAGAAGACGCGGCACGAAAGCTGGGCGTTCCGAAGGCGCACGGTTCCTACGAGGAACTGCTCGCCGATCCCGATATCGAAGCTATCTACAATCCCCTTCCCAACGACCTTCACGTGTCTTGGTCCATCCAGGCCGCCGAAGCGGGCAAGCATGTGTTGTGCGAGAAGCCGCTGAGCACGACGGTCGCACTTGCGCGGAAGCTGCTGGCAGTGCGAGACCGCACGGGCGTCAAGATCGGCGAGGCGTTCATGGTGCGGACGCATCCGCGCTGGCTTCGCGCTCGCGAACTGATCCGGGGCGGACGCATCGGCGAGCTGCGCTCGATCAGCGGGCAGTTCAGCTATTTCAATCGCGATCCGGCGAACATCCGCAACATTCGCGAGTCGGGCGGAGGGGCGCTGCTCGACATGGGCTGCTATCCGATTACATTGTCGCGGTTCATTTACGGGGAAGAGCCGGTTCGCGTGTTCGGCGATATCGAGCGAGACCCGGAGACCCTGACCGACCGGCTTACGTCCGCCATTCTGGACTTCCCTTCCGGGCAATCCACTTTTACTTGCAGCACCCAGCTTGTACACTTTCAGCGCATGCAGTTTCTTGGGACGCTCGGGCGGATGGAGATTCAGTATCCAATCAATCCGCTCAACGACCAGCCTTCGCAGATATTGATCGACGAGGCTAAAATCGCCGGGCCAGTGCTTTCGGAGACTTTCGAATACGCCGATCAGTTCACGATTCAGGGCGATCTGTTTTCGAAAGCGATCCGCGAGAATGGCGAGGTGGCGGTCCCGATCGAGGATTCGATCCGGAATATAGCCGTGATTGAGGCGTTGTTTCGATCGGCGGAGTCAGGGAAATGGGAGAGGCCGCAGGATTTCCTGTAGCCACGGAGCGGCGCGCGAGCATTCGCCTGCCCTTTCGATGTGGCTTTGAGATATCGCTTTGATATGTTTTGACGAAAGGCTTTTGGTCTATGCAGCTTCGTCACAATTGGACGCGCGACGAAATCCGGCAAATATTTGACCTGTCGCTGCCCGAGCTGATTTTTCAGGCGCAGCGCGTTCATCGCGAACTTCATCCGCCCGACGAAGTACAGCTGTGCCGGCTACTTTCGATCAAGACCGGGGGATGCCCCGAGGATTGCGCGTATTGCCCGCAGAGCGCGCATTACGAAACAGGCGTTTCGCGACAGGCCCTGATCGATCCGCAGAAAGCGCTGGACGCCGCCGCGCGCGCGAAAGAGGAAGGCGCTACGCGCTTCTGCATGGGCGCGGCGTGGCGACAGGCTCCGCATGGTAAGGAATTCGAAAGCGTTCTCGAAATGGTGCGCGGCGTCTCGGCGCTCGACCTGGAGGTCTGCTGCACGCTCGGGATGCTCACCGAAGAACAGGCCCGGCAACTCAAGGCGGCCGGGTTGACGGCGTACAACCACAATCTGGATACGTCGCCCGAATTCTACGGCAGCATCATCACCACGCGCGTTTACGAAGAGCGACTGGAGACCATTGCACACGTCCGCAAAGCCGGAATCACGGTTTGCTGCGGCGGGATTCTGGGGATGGGTGAATCCGAGGAAGATCGCATCGGCTTGCTGCAACAGCTGGCGAATCTTGACCCCCATCCGGAGAGCGTGCCCATCAACATGCTGGTGCGGGCTCCCGGGACGCCGCTTGAGAATGCCGAGGAGATCGATTCGTTCACGATGGTCCGGATGATTGCGACGGCTCGAATACTGATGCCGGCTTCGAAAGTGCGGCTGGCGGCGGGGCGCAGGCAGATGTCGCCGGAAGCCGTGGCGCTGTGCTTTCTGGCGGGTGCGAATTCGATTTTCACGGGCGAAAAACTGCTCACGACGCCGAATCCGGCTGCCGACGACGATCGGAGGCTGCTTGAAAACCTTGGCATGAAGGCGATGCAGCGTGCCTGACCCGGAACACAGCGCAATTGCAATCCGAATGCGCGATGAGCTGGAGAGACTGCGCGCGCAATCGCAATTTCGCTCGTTAGAAAATCCGCGGGGTATCAGCCTTTGCTCGAACGACTATCTGGGGCTGGCCAGCGACCCACGACTGAAACAGGCGGTGGCAGATGCAGTCGCGCGATCGAGCCGTGTTGGGTCCACGGGATCTCGCCTGCTTTCGGGAAATTCCTTGGAATGGGAGGAACTGGAGGCGGAATTCGCGCGCTTTGCGGGGACGGAAGCGGCGCTTTATTTCGGGTCTGGCTATGCGGCGAATATCGGCCTGCTCAGCTCGATCCTGCAGCCCGGCGACGTCGTCTTCTCGGACGCACTCAATCACGCAAGCCTCATCGACGGCATCCGGCTCTCCGGCGCCCGGAAGATTATTTATCCTCACCTCGATCTTGCGCTTCTCGAGCAGTTGCTACGTGAACAAAAGGACTCTCCGGGCGCGAAGGTAATCGTCACCGAGAGCGTCTTCAGCATGGAGGGCGACGTTGCGCCGCTGCGCGAGCTTCTGACTTTGGCTCGCGCGCACGGAGCGGAACTGGTGGTCGATGAGGCGCACGCAACCGGCGTTTGCGGGCCGCAGGGGCGAGGCATGGCGGCGGAATGCAAATGCCAGCGAGAGATCCTCGCCAGCGTTCACACTTGTGGAAAGGCGCTGGCAAGTGCCGGCGCTTTTGTATGCGGCGGAAGCGCGCTGCGGGAGTTTTTGGTGAACCGGGCGCGGACGTTTATCTTCAGCACGGCCATGCCGCCTTATATGGCTGGGCATATCCGGGCAGCGCTGGAGCTCGCCCGGCAGGCGGACGCGGAGCGCTCCCATCTTCGCGAGATCGCTGCGCTTCTGCGCGCCGAATTGCGGGCGCGCGGCTTGCCTTTTGGATCGAGCGCGACGCACATTGTCCCGATCGTTCTCGGCACGAATGAAAATGCGCTTCGCGTCGCCGCCCAATTGCAGGCCAATGGGTTTGCCGCCAAGGCGATTCGGCCGCCGACGGTTCCCGCAGGCACATCGCGCATCCGGATTTCACTGTCGTGCAGGATTACCGCCGAAGACGTTCGTCGCATCGTGGCCATTGTTGCCGCGAGCGCCGCCGCGGGCGGCGAGTCGTCTCGACTGACAAAGCACTCCACGACTGTGCATGCGTAGCCGCTTTTTCATTACCGGCACGGACACGGGCGTTGGCAAGACCGTGACCTCCGCGCTGCTTTGCGCGGCCCTCGACGCACTGTACTGGAAACCGATTCAGACCGGGAGCCGCGAAGGCACGGACACGAATGCCGTGATTCGCCTGGCGCAACTTCCACGGAGCAGAACTCTTCCAGAGACGTATCGATTTGCGCCGCCGGTGTCGCCGCATCTCGCTGCGCGGCGTGCGGGCGTTCGCATCGAACTCCGGAAGATTCGACTGCCGCGAATAGAACCCGGGGAGAATCTGATCGTCGAGGGCGCGGGAGGCGTGCTGGTGCCGATTAATCGCGACCAACTGATGGTGGACGTGATGAAACAGCTTGGATTGCCGATGCTGCTCGTCTCACGCACCGCATTGGGAACAATCAACCACACGCTGCTGTCGCTAGCCGCGCTGAGGTCTGCAAAACTCGACGTGAGAGGCGTGGTCCTCATGGGCGCCAGGAACCAGGAGAATCGCAACGCAATCGAACTCTACGGCGGCGTTCCGGTGCTGGGATGGATTCCGCCTCTTAGCAAACTCGACCGGGCGGCACTGCTGCACGCTTTCAAAGCGCACTTTGATCGCAAGGCTTTCGCAGCATGAACTCCGGCTTGAACATCTGGCATCCCTTCACGCAAGAGGCCCTCGACCCGCCGCCGCTGCGTATCGCTCGCGCGCAGGGAGCCTATCTGTACACAGACGACGGGCGGCGCTTGATCGACGGCATCTCTTCCTGGTGGGTGAACATTCATGGGCATTGCCACCCGGCGATTGTGTCGGCCATCGCGGAACAGGTGGCGAAAATCGATCACGTTCTGCTGGCGGGGTTCACTCACGACGCTGTGGAAGAGCTTTGCGTACGCCTTCGGAAGGTGCTGCCCGCCGGACTGGACCGCATTTTCTTTTCCGATAACGGCTCGACTGCGGTTGAAGTGGCACTCAAGATTGCGGTGCAGTATTGGAGCAACATCGGCCGGCCGCAGAAGCGATCCATCGTTGCACTCGAGCATGCGTATCACGGGGATACCGTTGGCGCGATGTCGGTGAGCGCGGAGTCCGGCTTCACCGATCCCTTTCGCAAGTTGCTCTTCCCTGTTCATCGCGTTCACTCGGCCTATTGCTATCGCTGCCCTGTGGGCAAAACTCGCGATACGTGCACGATCGACTGCGTCGAACAGTTGGCGCGATTACTCGAAGAGAACCACGAGGAGATTGCCGCGGTGATTGTGGAGCCGCTGTTGCAGGGAGCCGGGGGAATGATCGTCCACCCCGTTGAATTCCTGCAGCAGGTTCGTCGATTGTGTACCGAGTACGATGTGCTGCTGATCGCGGATGAGGTCCTCACGGGTTTCGGGCGAACCGGGAGGATGTTCGCGTGCGAGTTGGCGGGTTTAGTGCCCGACCTGATGTGCCTGTCGAAAGGATTGACCGGCGGGGTTCTGCCGATGGGCGCCACCGTATGTACACCGCGAATCCATGAGGCGTTTGTGAGCGAGGACCGCACGCGCACCTTCTACCACGGGCACTCTTACACCGGCAATCCTCTGGCGGCGGCAGCGGCCGTGGCGAGCCTGAAGATTTTCGAGGGGGAGCCCGTGTTCGCGAGAATCAAGAGGATTGAGCAGATTCACCAGGAGCGTCTTCAGATGCTAAAGTCGCATCCTGCGGTTGGCGACATCCGATCAATCGGAGTTATGGCAGCCGTCGAACTACGGGCAGACGATGCGGGGTATTTTTCGAATTTTCGCCCAAGGCTATACAAGTTCTTCCTCGAAACGGGGGTCCTGCTTCGGCCGCTCGGAAATATAATCTACGTGCTGCCGCCGTATGTGATCTCGGAGGAAGACCTTCATTTCGTTCATGACCGGATTGCGGAGTCTTTGGCCCTCTGTGGATAGCTGTCACCATAGGCAGCTTGGGATGGCCGGAGAGCGCCAAGCAACGAAGGTATGGCGGCCGGCATCGACAAATATGACGGAAGAAGGGATAGTTCTACCTGGTCCAACTACCGCGGGCTAATCGGCGCCAGAAGGGGAGATAACCTAACCTTGAAAACGGCATGCTTCGCAGGTTACACGGGCTTTCTTGGCATCCTGTTATTGGCCACTCCGGCCCGGACGATGGCGCAGGCAGCCCCGGGACCGCTGGCTCCCCCGCCTGAAGTACAATCCCAAACACAGGCTGCGCCTGTTGCCCGACCTGCTCCGAGGCCCAAACCTCCTCAGCTCCCGCCCAGAACCTCGCTTGCGGGGTCCTGGAAGTTCAACCACGACGACAGCGACGATCCGCTGCAGAAGGTTCGTTCGGCCGAGAGTTCCACCGTTAATACAAACGCGGGCCGCGGGCCGTCCCCGATGGGATACCCTGGCGGCGGCTATCCTGGCGGATACCCTGGCGGCGGACCGTGGGGAGGATACCCCGGAGGAGGTGGAGGGCCCAGGCAAGGTAGCGGTGGTGAAGACATTGCCGGCAATCCCAAGATGCAGCCGTTTATTCATCCGCCGGACATCATGGACGTCGACATCAAGAATCCCGAAGTAGACGTGACCGACGATCACTTCAAGAAGCTGATCATCTACACGGACGGACGGCAGTTGCCGAAGAAGATCGACGAGGACCACCCGGAGATCGTCGCGCACTGGAGCGGCAGCCAGTTGGTATCGGACGAGAAGAGCCCGCTGAGCGGAAAGATGAGCCGTACGTACGAGTTGTCAGGCGACGGACGGAAGCTTTACGAGACCGTGCACATCGACCACGGGAAGAGACCGGCAATCGTAATACGGTACGTCTACGACGCCACCAACTCCGACGTACAAAGTGGACTAGGAACCGAAGACCCGGACCGGCCGGTCATCAAGCGGCATTCCGACTCCGACGATAGTAGCGACACTTCGCCCGAACCACCGCAGTAGCGGAGACACCGCGCTTCCAACGACAGGCGCGGCGTATCCGGCTACCAGAGCTCGCGTTTCCCTGCGCAGCAAAGCCACGCGAGGAACTAATGAGAGGGATTTGCCGACAAGCGGAGGGTAGCTACCTCTACTTCCCTGCCTTGCTCTTGCTTTGCTCAGCCCGGATCTTCGCCCAGCGCGCTTTGGCCTTCTGCGAAATTCTGGCGCGAACGGCGGCAGACATCGTTCTCCGGCCATTGGAGTGGCCGACAACGCTCTTGGTTTGTGTCGCAGCAGACTTGGAAGAGCCATTCAGAGCTTCGATAGCACCTTTCACTGCTGACAGTTGCCTGCTCAGGTTCTCTGCTTCTTTGTGCAATGCTTCAACTATGTTCATGGAACCTCCGTGACTATTAAACACGCAACTACGCCAAACTACAAGAAGGTAAGATGCTGAGTACTTGACGCTCTCGGAGACTGGAGTTGGCGTACTCGGCGTTGGGTCTGTGTTCGTGTCGCCAGCCAATTTGGATGTGTCCGCTGTTTACATACGCGCATTCCCCTCCGGTGCGCCGGAATCGCGTGTGCTATAATTTTTGTTGCGGTAGCATGTAAATCGTTTTTATGAGGCGTGGAGAAACGGCATGAGCGTGGAGAAGACGGAAAAAATCTGGCACAACGGCAAATTCATCGAGTGGCAGGATGCAAAGGTGCATGTCCTGTCGCACGTCATCCACTACGGCTCGGGAGTATTCGAGGGGATTCGCTGCTACGGGACCGAAACCGGACCCGCGATCTTCCGCCTGCGCGAGCACATGCAGCGCCTGCTCAACTCCGCCCATATCTACCGCATGGATCCGTCTTTCGATGTCGACCAGCTCTGCGCGGCTGCCATTGATCTGGTGCAGGCGAACAAGCTGGGGGCCTGTTACATTCGCCCGATTGTGTTCCGCGGATACGGAGATGTGGGCGTGGACCCGATGGGCTGTCCGATCGAGATCTACATGGCATGCTGGGAATGGGGAAAGTATCTGGGCCACGAAGCGGTGGCGGGCGGTGTGGATGTCTGCATCAGTTCCTGGAACCGGCCCGCTCCCAATACTCTTCCTCAGATGGCGAAAGCCTCAGCGAACTACATGAGTTCGCAACTGATTCGCATGGAAGCCAAAGCTAACGGCTATGCGGAAGGTATCGCGCTCGACGTGAACGGCTACGTGAGCGAAGGCTCGGGCGAGAACGTTTTCGTGGTGATGAATGGCTCGCTGAGCACTCCGCCGCTTGCTAACTCTGCTCTGCCCGGGATTACGCGCCAATCGGTCACTACAATTTGCAATGACCTGGGGATTCCCGTGGCCGAGCAGATGATCCCGCGCGAAATGCTCTACATCGCGGACGAGGTCTTCATGTGCGGGACGGCGGCGGAGATTACCCCTGTTCGCACCGTTGATCGGATCAAGGTGGGCGGAGGCACTCGCGGACCTCTCACCAAGCGGGTTCAGGACGAGTTCTTCGCCATCACCAGCGGCAAAAAGCC
The DNA here is from genome assembly GCA_964600355.1 of uncultured Acidobacteriaceae bacterium. GTDB lineage: Bacteria > Acidobacteriota > Terriglobia > Acidiferrales > UBA7541 > Palsa-295. The sequence continues at coordinate 6,679 of CAZRKW010000012.1, read as the reverse complement.
GGACCGGCACAACTGGCTCTCGCCGGTTGGCGCTCCTGCGCCTGCTCCGGCCCTTAGATAACGCGGCGAGTTCGCCCGGCTAGCGGGCCGCTTCTGTGTGGGTCATTGGCCTTTGTTATTGAGCTTTGCCGGCGAACGCTAGCGTCGAGCTTTTGACTCACTTTTTCTAATCCAGTACACTCCCGGAGTTCGTTCTGCTTTCGCGTGGCCGCATTTCGCAGCGGAGGGATTTTGTACAGCCTGCCTCAGAAGCTTCTTGCCGAATTTACCGGAACGTTTGCCATCGTTTTTACCGCTGCCGGAGTTATTTGCGCGGACCAGTATCTCCGCGCAGCCGGGCAGGCGAGTCCCGGGCTGCTCGGATACGCATTCGCATACGGACTTGTGACGGCAGGCATGGTGAGTGCGCTCGGCCATGTTTCAGGCGCGCATCTGAACCCGGCTATCACGATCGGTTCCTGGGTCACGAAGCGGCTGGGAACGCTCCCGGCGCTCTTTTATTGCGTGGCGCAACTGGCGGGCGCTACCGCTGCCGGATACCTGCTCGTCGCGATTCTGCCCGAGGCCGCGTGGCGCCCGGTTTCACTGGGCGCGACCGACCTCGCCCCCGATTTCACCCGCATGCACGGGATGCTGCTCGAAGGCGTGGCGACCTTCTTCGTTGTGTTGGTGTACTTTGCAGCGGCGTTAGATGCCGAGGGAGTCTTTCGGCAATTCGGAGCTGCGGCTGTAGGCCTCACCGTGACGGCGGGGGTGCTTCTCAGCCAGCCGTTCACCGGCGCTTCCCTGAGCCCGGCGCGGACGTTTGGACCTGCCTTGGCAGCGCATCACTGGATCAACCACGGCGTTTATTGGGTAGGGCCGCTCTTCGGAGGCCTTCTCGGCGCCGTCGTGTTCGACCGTCTGTTTGCACGGGATCCGCTTGCTATTTAGCCCCTTCCTGGAGCCCATTCCAGTTCCAGAAGCAGCATTGCCAGCCTAGAAACCTGCTGTTTGCGGTTGTTGCGACCCCCAAAAGTGCATGCTACGTTGACATGAAGCTTCACTCCGGGGATTCAGCTTTATGGCCATCAACATTGACGATTTGCTGCGCCGGGCCGTAGACAAGCGAGCCTCCGACCTGCACCTGAAGGTCGGCAACCACCCGTATCTTCGCGTCGATGGTGCGCTGCTGGCGCTGAACGATATCCCGCGCGTGACCCCGGAAGAAATGCTGTCAATGGCCTTCAGCATGATGACCAACCGGCAGAAGCAGAAGTTCAAGGAAACCGCCGAGTTGGATATGGCCTACGGAGTCGCCGGTCTGGGTCGGTTCCGCGTCAACGTGTTCCAGCAGCGCGGCAACGTCGGCATGGTGTTGCGCGTCATCCCCACCAAGATCCGCACCATCGAAGAACTGGAACTCCCGCGCATCCTTACGCAGATTTGTGAGGAAACGCGCGGGCTGGTGCTCACCACCGGTACCACCGGCTCGGGCAAATCCACCACTCTGGCAGCCATGGTCGATCGCATCAATTCCCTGCGCGCCGAGCACGTGATTACCATCGAAGACCCGATCGAGTACCTGCACCGCGATAAAAAGGGATTCATCAACCAGCGCGAAGTGGAGGTGGACACGTCGTCATTCTCCACCGCCTTGCGCGCCGCGCTCCGGCAGGACCCTGACGTGGTGCTCGTCGGTGAAATGCGCGACCTGGAAACCATTTCGACGGCGCTGCTCGCCGCCGAAACCGGACACTTGGTGCTCTCGACCTTGCACACGCTCGATGCCACCGAGACGATCCAGCGCATCATCGCGGTATTTCCGCCGCCTGAGCAGAAGCAGATTCGCCTGCAGCTTGCTTCCACATTGAAGGCCGTGATCAGCCAGCGCCTGGTGCGGCGCGGCGATGGGCAGGGCCGCGTGCCGGCCGTGGAAGTGATGGTGGCGACCAACTACATCCGCGATTGCATCATCAATCCTGATAAAACGCGCCTCATCCGCGAGGCCATTGCCGCCGGTACCAGCCAGTACGGCATGCAGACTTTCGACCAGTCGCTGTTCGATCTTTTCTCCCGCAACCTGATCACGCTCGAAGAAGCGTTGCTCCGCGCGTCGAATCCCGACGATTTCCGCCTGCGCGTCCAGGGCATCCGTTCCTCCTCCGATTCCGCCCGCGAGGAAATGGAACGGGCCATGAACGAATTCGAGCGGCTCGGCCACCGCTAAATCCCTCCGCGAAAATCCCGCGCTTGCCGGTTGCGGCGCTTCCCTTTTCTTCTGCTTCCTTCTATGCTTCTTTTCCGTGCGCAATTCCCCTCGCAAAGTAACCACCGAACAGGAACTGTACGCCCTCTCGCTGCGCGCATTGACGCGCCGCGCGCATTCCGTTCACGAGATGCGCGAGTATCTCGAACGCAGGGCCGAGGATGCGGATATCGTCTCTCCCGTGATCTCGCGTCTGCGAGAGCAAAACTATCTCGACGATGCGAAGTACGCACTCGGCTATGCCCGCCAGCATGCCAACGCGCGTCGCCAGGGCCGTTTCCGCATCGCACGCGAACTTCGCACCCGCGGGGTGCCCGATCGCCACATCGAGACAGCGCTCGATGCGGTATTCGCGGAAACCGACGAGGCTGCGCTGGTCCGGGCGCGTCTAAAACGGCAGCTTGCGCATATTCGAGGCAGTCTGGGAGAGCGCAAAGTCGCGTCGATCTATCGAAGCCTTCTGCGCGCGGGCTTTTCCTCAGACATTATCCGGGCTGAGCTTCGCGGAGTGACACAGGGGGATCTTCCCGCCTTGCCAGAAGCCGAGGGAGAAGAAAGCTGATTGATCGAGGGGGGCTTAGAACTTCTGCGAGGCGCTGACCAGCTTTGCGGTCGGGCCTCGCTCTTTTGTTTTGAACTGGTTAAGCTTTCACGAAGGTCTCGAGCGCCGCGCGATTGGGGATTGTCACGGTTGAGCCCTTCAACGCGATCAGATGACGGCTCTTGAAGTCGCTGAAGGTTCGGGTGACGGTTTCCCGCGAGCTACCGATGAACTCGCCGATCTCCTCGTGTGTCAAAGGCAGAGTGAGGCGGGTTCCCACCTTCGTTTGTTCAGCGCCCTGGGACCAGTCCAGCAGCAATCGTCCGAGTCTTTCCGGGGCGGAGGAAGAGAGACCCACCGTGCGGAGCTGTTCGCAGGCGTCGTCGTAGAACATCGCCAACTGCTTCACCATGGCGTGATAGGTTTCGGGATGTTGGGCAACAAAGCGCAGGAAATCGTCGCGACGGATGAAGGCCACCTGGCACGGACGGAGCGTTTCGGCGGTAACTTCGTAGGGCGTACCCGCCAATACGGCCGTCAGTCCCAGTATTTCCCCGGGCTTCGCGAGCCTCAGGATCATCGTCTTGCCTTCGCTCGAGCTGATGGAAAGCTTCACCTGCCCTTCGCAGAGGACGAACACGCCGCGAGGATCCTGCTTCTCCATGAAGAGCACGGCGCCTTCTGGATAAACGGAGGAGGACCTCACGGCATCGAAATCCTTCATGGCTCCCGGCTGGAGCTCGCAAAAAAAAGCGCCCTTGCGGAGATTGCATGACTGGCAGTTCTCGCTCAATTCAAAACCGTAAGGTCCTCGCATGGTGCACACCCTCCTTAGGACTTTGTGCTTCGGCGCCGAGCTTCCTCGGCGAAGTATTCGGTCATCGGCGTATTCGCCAGCAATGCAGCGTGGGTTTTGTTGTAGATCTCGGCAAGAACCCGCCGGCCTTCCAGATCCATGTGCAGCACGCCGCAGAGATCCACAGTCAACTTTTTCGCCTTCAGGGAAGGTTCCAACTCGTGCCACGTGCGGCCGAACTCCCCCACCCACGGGCCAACTACCGATCCTTCGAGCTGGAGTTTCAGAGCACCCGGTTCGTCGTGGATGGTGATCTTCAACGTAAATGCCCCCCGTTTTTCTGCTACGCCATGCCTATGGCACACGGGGAGCCAAAGTGACGTGGAGCACGAGAGCTTAATTTCACTATGACACGCAGGGACTTACAGCGATCACAACTAGGCGTACCGGTTATCACGAGCCAGAGTGACGAAGATCACTGACGAAATAACGTCACGCCTGACTACATGTAGTCATCGCGATGGATATCGAGCTTTTTCAGCTTTGAATTCAGCGTTGTTCGCTTCAATCCGAGACGTGCCGCGGCTCCCGACGCTCCTGCAATCACGCCCCTTGTTTCGCGCAGCACGCGGAGGATGTGCTCCCGTTCGGTCGATTTCAGGGTGGCGTCCTCCGGTGATGAAGGGGTGGCGGCAGGCATCTCAAGTTCCGCCAGCGGGGCGCGAAGAGCGGGGCCGCTCGAGAGGATCACGGCGCGTTCGATGAAGTTTTCGAGTTCGCGAATGTTCCCGGGCCAGTCCCAGCGAGTGAGCGCTTTCATAATGTCGGGAGGGATGGTTTCAATGTGCCGGTTCAGCCGGCGGCTGTGCTTGCTGACAAAGTAGCGAACCAGCAGCGGGATATCCTCGCGGCGCTCGCGCAGCGGCGGAATCGTGATGGGAAAAACTCGCAGCCGGTAATAAAGGTCGCTGCGAAACTCGCGGTCGGCGACCAGCCTTTCGAGGTTGCGATTCGTGGCCGCGATCAGCCGCGCATCCACCGGGATGGTGCGCGTGCCGCCCAGCCGCTCGAATTCCTTTTCCTGCAAAGCCCTCAGAAGCTTAGGCTGCAATTCCAGAGGCAGGTCGCCGACCTCGTCGAGAAACAGAGTGCCGCGATGCGCGAGCTCGAGCCTTCCGACTTTCTGCGAAATGGCGCCGGTGAAGGCCCCCTTCTCGTGTCCGAAGAGCTCGCTTTCGAGGAGGCCTGTGGGGATGGCCGCGCAGTTCAATTTGACGAGGGTCTGCCCCTGCCTGGAACTCAGATTGTGTATCGCCCGCGCAATGAGATCTTTTCCCGTGCCGGTTTCGCCCAGGATCAGCACGGTGACGTCGGTGGCCGCCACCGTTTCCACCTGTTTCAAAACGCGCTTGAGTTCAAGGCTCTCGCCGATGATTTCGGCGAAATTGTGAACGGTATTCAGTTCTTCTTCGAGATATTGATTTTCCCGTGCGCGGCGCTCCAACTCCTCCTCGGCTTGTTTCTTTTCGGAGAGGTCGCGGATTACGCTGAGAACCACGCGGCCGCCGGGCGTTTCAACCGGGCTGAGCATGATTTCGACGGGAAACTCCGTGCCGTCTTTTCGTCGCCCTTGGAGCTCGAGGCCTATGCCCATGGGGCGCGTTCGCGGCTCGCTGCTATATTCCTTGCGGTGCCGGGGGTGAGCGTTGCGAAACCGCTCGGGAATCAGCATTTCGACCGGCTCGCCGAGCAGTTCGGCGCGGTCATAGCCAAAAAACTTCGTGACCTGACCGTTCAACTCGGCGATCCTGCCGTCCGAGTCGGTCGCAACGATGGCGTCGGGCGAGAACTCGAAAAGCGAGCGAAAGCGATTTTCGCTGGCCCGCAGGGCCTCATCGGTTTTCTTGCGTTCCGTGAAGTCGCGCGTCACTTTTGAGAATCCGAGCAGCTCTCCATTCTTGTTCCGGACCGCGGTGATCATCACGTTGGCCCAGAACTGTGAGCCGTCCTTGCGGATGCGCCAGCCCTCGTCTTCGGATTTCCCCTCCGCAGCGGCGATCTCCAATTCGCGTTCCGGCTTGCCGCTCTCGACGTCTTCGCGTGTGTAGAACCGGGAGAACTGCTGACCAATAATCTCTTCCGCGGTGTAGCCCTTGATCCGCTGAGCGCCCTCGTTCCAGGTGGAAACGCGCCCGGCCGGATCGAGCATGAAAATGGCGTAGTCCTTCACACTGGCAACCAGCAGCCGAAACCGCTCTTCGCTCCAGGCCAACTCCTGGTTGGTAGCCTTCAGTTTCTGGTTGGCTTCCTGGATTTCCCTGACGCGCAGAAGGATTTCGCTTTCCATCTGTTCGGCGCGCGACCGTAATTCCTCCGTCTGCTTGATCTGGCGGGATTCCTGCTGTTTCAGCCGCACGAAATCGGTTACATCCTCCACGCGGTGGATGATGTAGGTAACTTCACCATTCGGTGCGAGAGCGGGTGCATTCACCGGGCTCCAGTAGCGCTCCTCGAAACCACCGCCCTCCGACTCCGGCCTGCGAATATCGTATTTCTGGACCGCCATGGTGTCTGCAGACTTTTCCGTGAGTACCCTCCTGAGGGACGCGCGAAGATTGCGGACTCCGGTGGCTCCCAGATCGTCGGGATTGTCGGGAAAAACTTCGAAGATCCCTTTGCCGAGAATGTCGTCCCGCTTGGTCATCGTGGCGCGAAGATAGGCTTCGCTGACGGCGACAATGCTGAGATCGGGCGTCAGCACAAGGTAGAGCCCCGGCACGGACTCGAAGAGAGATTGAAAGTCGGGAGCTACCGACGGCTTGGACAAGTTTTCCCCGTACAGTTACTTAAAGGGAGCTTCTGGAGGTGTTCGCCCCACCGACATGATAATGAGCCGGAAGCAGAGCTACAAGGGGTTAGCGGTTTTCGCGGACGATGGTCGCACGACGCGAAGGAACAGGCTCGGTATGAAGCGAAATATTCGGTGGAAGAGGCGTGGGAGAAAAAAAATGGGAGAACCGGGGACATTTCCCGATTCTCCCAGGAGTTGAGCAGCCGTCCGTTCAGGACGACAACTTAAAATCGACCTTGATGT
>CAZRKW010000011.1:0-36995 GCA_964600355.1 uncultured Acidobacteriaceae bacterium | reverse complement strand
AGACGCCTGTCCGATTTGTGCAGGCAGCACTCTCAGCAATGCATGATCCGATCGACGCGAACCTGCCGACTGTCCTAAAAGAGACACCTTTGCTTCTATTTGAATCTTATAATCCGCGCGGTTACCCTCGTGCCGCCGAGATGTCAATCCGCTGAGTGGGGATCCGCGCCAGCCGGCCGTTGCGCTCGCACGGACACTTTTGGTTCATGGTCCATTGGACACCCGTCGGCACAACCTATTTGATCTGATCTTGACAGTGATGTAGCATTCAATCCCTTTCCAAAATAACGGCGTGGCTACAGGCTGCCCTCTTTCAGCCTTCAGGGTCGTGTCCGGAATAGAACCTCCCGTACCAACTGGTGTGAGATGACACCGAAGCCTTCATTTCGTTGGATGGCACAGGCCGTGTTTGGAGCTGCCATTGTGGCCCAGCCGACTGCGAGTGCGATCTCGCGGCGCGGCACATGGGACTGCCGTGAAAGTCGCGGTGACCAATGAATCGCGCGCCGGGCGCAGCCCTTATTGCCGGGATCACTGTGCTGGTAGCCTTGCTCGATTTCGGGACTTCCGCGGAGTTTGTCGGATCAATCTTATTTGCTCTGCCGCTTGCCTTATGCGCCACACAAGGCTCCAAGAGGCTACTCTGGGGCACGGCCACGGCCGTCGGCTTTCTGACTTTTGCAGCGGAGTTTTGGGGATTCCATCGCGCCGCGACCTCAAACCTGTGGATCGGCCTGGCAAATCGTGTCCTTCTTGTTGCGAGCCTTTTCACCCTTGCGGCTTTCATCCATTTCTGGATTGAGAATAATCAGAAGATTGGGCTCGATGACGCCGAACATAGGCAGGCTGAGTCCAACCTTCGCTCGCTGAGCGAGCGCTTGTCCCTTGCCGCCAACATTGCAAAAGTGGGTGTGTGGGATTGGGACCTGGCCAGCAATGCGCTCATCTGGGATGCCACGATGTTTGAAATCTACGGCTTCGCGCCCATCGTTCCGATCCCGTTTGAAAAGTGGTCCGCAACGGTATTTCCCGAAGATTTGCCGGAGGCCGAAGCCAGCATACACAGACTTATCAACGGAAAGGATCAGGTATCGGCCGAATTCCGCATCACTCTGGCCGACGGTACCGTGAGGCATGTCGCGGCCGCGGGGAAAGCGGTTCTCGACGAGCAGGGAAACGTAGGTCGGGCAATCGGTGTGAACATGGACATCACCGCCCGCAAGCTGGCGGAGGCAAGATTTCTCGAGAGTGAGGAACGTTTCCGGATTCTGGTCGAAGGCGTGCAGGACTACGCCATCTTCACGCTCGACCCCCACGGCAAGATCGTAAGCTGGAACGCCGGGGCTGAACGAATCAAGGGCTACAAAGCCGATGAGATCATCGGCCAGAATTTCTCCCGCTTTTATCTTCCGGACGATATCGATCAAGGTAAACCGCAAGCGGAACTCCAGATGGCGGCTGCCAGCGGCCGGTCTGAAATAGAGCACTGGCGCGTACGCAAAGATGGATCACGATTTTGGGCCAACGTCGTTATCACCTCGGCGCGCGACTCTTCTGGAACCCTGCTCGGTTTTTCCGAGATCAGCCGCGATATCAGCGAGCGCAAGGAAACGGAGGCGAAGTACCGGGGGCTGCTGGAGGCGGCGCCAGATGCGATGGTGGTGGTTAACCAGAGGGGAGAAATCATCCTGCTGAATGTGCAGGCGGAGAAAAAGTTTGGCTACCACCGCGATGAACTCCTGGGGCAGAAGGTGACGAACATCATTCCGGAGGGTTTTGCGGAACGACTGATTGCAGACGGCACGCGAACCGCTGCCGACGCTCTGGCGCAGCAAATCGGTACCGGCATCGAGCTCAAAGGGCGGCGGAAGGATAGGAGCGAGTTTCCGATTGAGATCATGCTGAGCCCGCTGGAAAATCCCGAAGGAATCCTGGTAACGGCGGCGATCCGCGATATCAGCTTGCGCAAAATCGCGGAAAAGGGCTTGGCGCAGATGGAGGGCAGGTACAGAGGGCTGCTGGAGGGCGCTCCCGATGCGATGATCGTCGTGAACCAAGGGGGGAAAATCGTTCTGGTGAACGGACAGAGCGAGAAGTTGTTTGGCTATGCGCGACAGGAGCTGCTCGATCAATCCATAGAAATTCTATTGCCTGAACGTTTCCGCGGGGCTCACCCGGGCCACCGCGGCAATTTCTTCAGCGGCCCCCGAACTCGTCCGATGGGCGAGGGTCTTGAGCTGCGCGGGTTGCGGAAAGACGCGACCGAGTTTCCAGTCGAGATCATGCTGAGTCCGATAGAAAGCCCCGAAGGGACCGTGGTGACGGCTGCCATTCGAGACATCACCGAACGCAAGAGGTCTGAAGAGCAGCTCGCCAATACGGCGGGGGAACTGAAGCGCTCGAATGACGAACTGCAGCAATTTGCTTCCGTCGCGTCACACGATCTCCAGGAGCCGCTACGGATGGTGGCGAGCTATACGCAACTTTTAGCCAAGCGTTATGAAGGCCGCCTGGACCCCGATGCCGATGAGTTCATCGGTTATGCGGTAGACGGGTGCAGTCGGATGCAGAGCCTGATCCAGGATTTGCTGGCTTATTCGCGCGCAGGGACAGAGGGAAAGGCCCTACAAGAGATTTCGAGCGAGAACATACTGAATGAAGCGCTCACGGACCTGCAAACGTCGATCGAGGAAAGTCGCGCGATCGTGACCCACGATCTGCTGCCAGCCATCAAGACGGACGCCCGGCAACTGACCCAGATATTTCAAAACCTCGTAGGGAACGCCATTAAATATCGCAGTGCCGAAACTCCTCGCATTCACGTCTCAGCCGCGAAAAACGGCGGCAGCGAATGGATCTTTTCCGTGCGCGATAACGGCTTGGGAATCGACCCGCGGTATTTTGAAAAGATCTTCGTGCTTTTTCAGCGATTGCACGGCAGAGGTGAGTTCGAAGGCACGGGAATCGGATTGGCTATTTGCAAGAAAATCGTGGAGCGGCTGGGCGGGAGAATCTGGGTTGAGTCGCAGCCTGAAAAGGGCTCGACCTTCTACTTCAGCCTGCCGGAAAGAGACGGAAAATGATGCAATCGATTGGAACGGATGCGGCGCCCATCGAAGTTCTCCTGGTGGAAGATAGCCCCGGCGATGTCCGGCTGACGCGAGAAGCGTTCAAAGACGCCAAGGTGCATATCAACTTAAGCGTGGCTTCAGACGGTGTAGAAGCCATGGCTTTCATGAAGCGCGAGGGGAAGCACGTCAACGCCCCTCGCCCTGACCTGATTTTGCTCGATCTGAACCTGCCCAGGAAAGATGGCCGCGAAGTTCTGGAGGAAATCAAAGGGTGTGCGGCATTGAAGAGCATCCCTGTCGTTATCTTGACGACTTCCGCATCGGACGCCGATATCCAACGGAGCTATCAGGCAAACGCGAACTGTTACATCGCCAAGCCTGTGGACCTCGAAGGATTTCTGAAGGTCGTGCACAGCATTGACAGTTTCTGGCTGTCGGTCGTGAAGTTGCCGCGGGAAGCACGCTCATGAGCGAAAAAGCACTTCAGGTCCTTTTGGTTGAAGACAATGCGGGAGACGCCCGCCTGGTCCGAGAGATGTTTCGCAGCGAGAAACCGGGCAGCGTGAAGTTGACTCACCTTTCACTCATGAGCGAAGCCGTGACCCATCTTGAGCAAGGAGGGGTGGACATTGTGCTGCTGGATATGGGATTGCCGGATGGGCATGGCCTCGATACGGTGCGGAGGGCTCACGCGGCGGCACCAACGGTCCCTGTGATCGTGCTGACAGGTTTGGACGACGAGGCATTGGCGGCCAGTGCCATGAAGGAAGGAGCGCAAGACTACCTGATCAAAGGCCAGATTGAAAATCGCGCCCTTCCCCGGGCTCTTCGCCATGCCATTGAGCGCATGCGCATGCAAACAGAAACCGACGCCATCCGAACAGATCAGATTCAGTTCAAGGATGAATTCTTGTCTCATGTGTCGCACGAACTTCGTTCGCCACTTACCGCGATCTATCAGTTTGCGACCATTCTTCAGGACAGGTTGGCGGGTGAATTGAATCCGGAACAGCTCAAGTATCTGGAAGTCGTCTTAAGGAATGTAAAGCAGCTTCAATCGATGATTAATGACTTGCTGGAAGTCACTCGCGTGCAGGCGGGTAAACTGGTAATCGACCTCCAATGTACCTCCGCATCCGACGCAATTGACTACACCGTGAACACGCTTCAGGGGGCTGCTGAAGCCAAAGGAATCACCCTCGTTCCAGGTATCCAGAACCGGTTGCCACAGGTGTGTGCCGACCCGATTCGCATCCGCCAGATACTCATAATTCTAGTCGATAACGCCATAAAATTTACCCCGGCAAGCGGGTCGGTGAAGGTTCACGCTCGTATTTTTAGCGAAGATCCTCATTTCGTTGTCCTGGAGATTTCAGACACAGGGCGCGGGATCAGTCCGGACATGACCGAGCGAATTTTTGAACGCCTCTTCCGGGTATCAGAATCGGATTTGGCGGGGCGTCAAGGCCTGGGCCTGGGCTTGTACATCTGCAAAGAGTTGGTTGAACGGCAGGGCGGAAAAATCTGGGCCAGGAGTCTTCCGGGACAAGGCGCTGTGTTTTGCGTGACGTTGCCGATTTTTTCTCTGGCCAAGCTAATCGCCCCAGCGCTCAGAAAAGAAAGCCCAGGGGAAGTTCCCATTACACTCGTGATAACAGAGATAGGCTCACGGACGGGCTGGCTTTCCAATGAGTTGCGTGCGGAACAATGCCACGAGGTCCGCGACCTCCTGCAGCGCTGCTTGCACTCTAATCTGGATGCTCTCTTGCCTACGATGGCTTTCGCGGGATCGGTGGAACTTTTCTTCATCGTGGCTGCTACCGATGAAATTGGGGGTAAGGCGATGACCCAGCGGATTCTAGAGCAATTGGGTGCTTGCGAACACATCCAGCAACACGACGTGATCGTTTCGGCTTCTTACCGTTCGATTGAAAAGGTCGAACGAGGCGAGAGTGAATCGATCGAAGACTATCTGAGAAAGGCAGCCAATAAGGTTCAGGGCCTTGTGGATGACGAAATCTCGTCGAGGATGGTGGAACATGAGCAATAAGAAGATTCTCATCGTGGATGACGATCCGGATGTGCGCCATGGAATGCATATACGCCTCAAGGCCAACCACTACGATACCTTTTTTGCAGCGGACGCCTTGTCCAGTGTGGCGGAGGCACGGAAGCAGGAGCCGGATTTAATTATCCTGGATCTCGGGTTACCTGCCGGCGACGGCTTCGTCGTGATGGAACGGCTGAAAAAAGTTCCGTCTCTCGATCTGATTCCCATCATTGTTGTTTCCGCGCGTGACGCTCGCGCAAACCGAGAGCGCGCCATCAAAGCGGGGGCGATAGCTTTTCTCCAAAAGCCCGTGGACAATGCCGAACTCCTGGCGGTAATCCGGCGGGCGCTGGGGGAACCCGCGCAACCGACAGAACCTGTCGTGCATGATCTTGGACCCATATAGCGAGGCGCCCTTCTGCCCAGGCCTATACCACCGCAAGATGTGTCCGGCGTGTTGTCGTGAGCGACTCGCTCGCCCTTACGGTCGGAGACTCCCCACCTGGTTTTGGCGGAGCAACTGTGGCAAAACCTAGAGATCTTGCAGTAGGTCCCAGGTAAAGTCGCTGTTCTTATTTGCCGATCAGATCACTATATGCCCCGATTTCCAGACGTACCCACCACAGGCTCCCGTGATGTGCTTGCAGAGCGGCGACAGACCCACCGCGTCCAGATTTCGATGCCTGTCATGGTCCGGGGAGGCCGGGGAAATGGAAAATTCCTCGAGGAAGTGCGTACCGTTGCTGTGAATCGCCAAGGGTGCGTATTGTGGCTGACTGCGGAAGTCGGTCGTGATGATCAGTTGACCGTCGTCAATGCGAGCACAGCTGAAGAGGCCCCCTGCACAGTTGCGTATGTTGGGCTCAAGCAGGACGCCAAAACCGAGATCGGTTTAAAATTCGTTCAGCCCGCTCCGCGCTTTTGGAACATCGCTTTTCCTCCCGACGATTGGAACCCGGACGATCGGAAGCGGCCCGAAAAGGCCCAGCCATCTCCCCACGGTTTAAAGTGAAGCTATCGGCCAAGCAAACGAGAGGAAGTCTCGATAGGTAAAAGGCGCTTGTCAATCGAGGAGCGCCCGTTTGCCTTGAGCTCCGCAATCAACTCCCTGAGACGAACGCTGGCGCCCGCAGACATATTTGTGAAATGGACGCCCATACCAGAAGGCTTTCCCTTTCGATTGCCGGCCGCAACGACCGACGGTACGTGGATCACGCTAGCTGTCACGCGAAACGAGGTTTTGTTCACGTGGAGGGTCATTTCGATCTGTTCGCCAACCTCGATCGCAAAATCGGTCGTAATGTAGCATCCACCGCCGCTCAAATTGGCGATTTTACCCTTTGCCAATATCCCCGCGAACGCCAGACGGATGTCCGCCGAACCAAGACACTCATAGCGCCGGCCAGCCGGGTCGTGAAGTGCGAGCCGACTTAGCTTTCCGTTGGAACCAGACTCCTCCGAGGAACGGGCTGGCAAGGTGAGCAATGCGGATGGTGCGGTATCGAGATCGGCTGGACGCAAGCCAAGAAATTGCTGGCACCATCTGGTGACGTGTTCCAGCGTCTCGTCCTTGGCTCGATCCCAGCGCTGAGGGTCGGGCGGAAGAGATCGAAGGTGTGAATTAGATCGGACTTCCTGCAACTCAGCAACATAGTCTATTTCTTGCGCCGCCGATTCCGAGTGCGCTGTCTTCCCTAACGAATCGAGGTAATCCATCAGACCAATGCTCTTCTTATCGGGAACACAATCGAGTTGGACACAAATGGCCGCCAGGGCCAATTCCGCTGCGCCGTAGGAAACAATAAGATCGCGCGTTAATGAAAATGGATCGGCAGAGCCGGAATCCGGATTGTCCGGCGTCGTGAGGAGCCGCATACTGAGAATCAACTGGTCTCGAACTCTGGGGTTCACGCTCATGGGTAAGCCGGTTTCAAAGTCATCCATTGCACTTACAGAGTAAACTCAAACCAAGGCTATTGTCGCGAAGCTGGAGATTTCTGGTTCTGTCGAAACAGTGTGAACAGCCACACGAATAGACAGACGGCCAACAATCCAGGCCAGCCGCTAAACCACATTGCTGCAACCCCCAGCGCGGCCGCGAGAAGCAGCGATTTCACGATCGGCGTCAATCCCTGGGTGCCGTACCAAAGGAGTTGGAAGGGGAGAAATACCACAACCTTTATGACAAAGAAAACGCTTCGAACCGGGCCGAACATAGCGCGCACATCGGACCAGACTTGCGGCCATGCTGGAGGAATATGTTTGGTTTGGGGGCCACGGACCGGCGACACGAGGGCTTCGATAATCCTGTCGCTCAAGTCAGCAGAGGTTAGCTGGTGTGCTTCAGATAGCATTGGCAGCTTTCATGCGGACTCGTTGATCGTGCGCTTTATCGAACCGCGCCGTGCTTTAACCCTGGCTAGATTTCCTTGACGGAAGCTTCCAGGCCCATCAAACACACCACGCATATTGCAGGCTCAACTTCCCGGTTTCCGCGTTCTTCATTGTTGTTTATCGGCTGTAACCGCAGGACCTTTACGTTATAGGCGCCCTCCCACTTGGAAGCGCTCGGCAGTCTTTCTGACTGAACGTGGTAGTACTTTTATAAATGGAATTATTATTTCCCCTCGAACTGTGTCTTACGGAACATACCGCCGTCCACCAGTCAGATATTGTCCGTAAGTCTGGCCACCGTGATCACAGGAGTGAATACTATGTTTGATATACAAACAACGAATGAGGCGATAGCGGAAACAACAGCAATACAGCAATCGGATCTAACGGATACCCCAGCCACAACGCTACCCACTACCTCGCAGATCGGTCCCGAGGATACGGTGACGATTTCGGCGACTGCCGCCGACCTTGCGCAGCCAACTGCCACGCAAGTCCTGCTGCTCTATTCTGAGGGTGAGTCCGTCCAGACGATCGCGCAGCAATTGGCCATTACGCCTCTAATCGTTCGGGACTATCTGGGAATTGCGGCTCAAGCGGCCAAGGCCTGGCTATAATGGTGACCTATCAAGATATTTGTTGACCATTCCGCGGCAGCAAGCCTCCCGGCAGAACTTTCGATTTGGCGCGCAGATGTTTTTGAATGTTGGCCTCACGTTCCATGGATCTGGGGCTGGGCCGGATTGGTTAACCGGCTCACAGAAAAGATGACAAATCAAAACGTGGTAGTTCTGCCACGATCCGACGCACCTGAAGAGTTCTAAAATCGTCCCCTAGGGCGCGCCACTCTAATTCCTACCCCTCATTAGCTTGCGCTGCTTCCATCGAATCAATCGGCTTCCACCGTATGCGGATCATTTCTTGTCCGGAAAACAAGTATTCCGTCAATCTCCGCGGTATTTGCCGTCGACACGCCGGAACCGCATCGTTCCGCTGATATCGGTAACTTTGCATGCCGTCAGGTACACACATCGAGCTGGGATGATCCGCCTTCCGCAAATCTTCAACAGATGGGCTCGTGATATGCTTTTGGCTTCACATCCAAATGGACTGTCGCGGATGAAAGTTTGACGATCCCTGACTCAAACGCCGAAATCGCTACAGCTGATTCTGCGCAACATCGTCAGTTAAGACGGCAGATGCCGCCGCGGACGAGCGCATTCTTGCGGAATCTGGCGCGATCCTGGGCCGGCCGGTATGGGATGGCGTCGCTTTTTGTGGCCCTGGCGCTTGGGTTGGAGAAGCTTTTACAGGGCTTTTTTCCCTACCCGTTTTTGTTCGTTTTCTTCGCCGCTGTGATGGCGAGCGCGTGGTTTGGTGGAACGGGGCCGGGGCTGTTCGCGGTTCTCCTCTCAACAATCGCTGTTGATTACTTTTTTGTCCGCCCGTTCTATTCGTTGGCGATCAATGCGACGGATGGCAGCTACTTCGCTGCGTTCATTCTCTGCGCTCTGGTGGCAAGCTGGATCAGCTCTTCCAAGCGGAAGGGCGAGGAGGCGCTTCGGGAAGCACGGGATCAACTCGAAGTTCGTGTCGCCGAGCGCACCGCGGAGCTTCAGAAGTCGAATGCGGAGTTGCAGAAGACTGTGGGACAGCATGAGCGAGCGCAACAGGCTCTCATGAAAACGCAGGCTGAGCTTGCCGAATTGTCGCGGTTCCTAACCATGGCTGAACTCACTGCTTCGATTGCTCACGAGGTAAATCAGCCGCTTACAGCTGTTGCCGTGTACGGAAGGGCTTGTCTCGAGTGGCTATCGGCGAGTCCGCCAAATTTGGAGGAGGCTCGCAGGGCCGCTGACATTGTCATCCAGGACGGCACCAGAGCCGGCACGATTATCAATCGTATCCGCGCCTTATTTAAGAGGCAGCCCGTCGCTCAGGATTGGCTCAATCTGAACGAGATCATTGCAGAATCGGTCGGTTTTATGAGGGAAGAAGCAATCAGGCATCGAATCACAATACGAACCGAACTCGCTCGCGAACTGCCCGAAATCAAGGGTGATCGGGTGCAGTTGGAGCAGGTCGTTCTAAACCTGATCATCAATGCCATCGACGCTTTGCGCGAGGCAAGAGAAACGAGAGAAGTCCTCATCACTTCCCGCCGCGAGGGCTCTGCCGAGGTGTTGGTTTCCGTTGAGGATAGCGGAATGGGGGTTAGCACAGAAATTGCCGGGAGGATCTTCGATCCATTTTTCACTACAAAATCTCATGGCATTGGCATGGGTTTGTCGATCAGCCGCTCCATCGTCGAATCTCATGGTGGCCGGCTGTGGACCGAATCGCGCCCGCTCGACGGCGCGATATTCCGGTTTACAATTCGGGTTGGTTCGTAGGAGGCCCCCTAATGATGGCGCGCGATCTTAGCCCCGCAGTTTTCGTGGTTGATGATGATGCTTCTGTGCGGGACGGCATTCGAACTCTCCTGAGATCGGTAGGGTTGCAGGCCGAAGTGTTTTCGTCGGCCGAAGAGTTCCTGAAGAATGCGCGGCCGGAATCCCCGAGTTGTCTCGTGCTGGATGTAAGGCTTCCTGGAGTGAATGGCCTGGATCTGCAAGACCAACTCAACAGCGCCGGAATAGAAATTCCCATCATCTTCATAACTGCACACGGCGATATCCCCTCCAGCTTACGGGCATTGAAAAAAGGCGCGGTCGAGTTCCTGTCCAAACCGTTTCAGACTCAAGAGCTTCTAACAGCCGTGTATCAAGCCCTGGAAGGCGACCGCAGAAGGCGCGAAGAGCAAACGGAATTCTCCGCTCTGCGATCAAGGATCGAAAAGCTCACGTCACGCGAGCGGGAAGTCACCGTCGATATCGCCTTGCTAAATAGAATGGCCAATCGATTGTCGGCGGCTGACCCATTGCATCAAGTCTTGAACGAGGTCGTCGAATTTATCGCGGCGGTGGTGGAATGCGACTCCTGCATGATCTATGTGCTGGAAAACGAGGAATTGGTCTTGCGAGCGTCCAAGAACCCTCATCCCGAGCAGACGGGCCGGTTGAAAATGAATATCGGAGAGGGAATTACGGGCTGGGTGGCGGAGCACCTCGACACCGTTGTTGTCGCGCAGAGTGCCCACGAAGACCCCCGTTTCAAACTGTTCAACGAGTTGCCGGAGGATCGCTACGAGGCTTTCCTATCCGTGCCCCTGGTAAGCGGCGGCAAGCTTGTGGGCGTAATCAATCTGCAGAACCGCGCGCCTCATCAATACACCAAGCATGAGACGGGCCTGGTAGCGACGATCGGTTTCCTGGTTGGCGCAGAAGTGGAAAGAGCTCGTCTGGAGACCCAGAACCTCGAGCTTTCAGACAAACTCGAGAGCCGCAAGCTGATGGATCGGGCAAAGGGCATCCTGCAAAGCGATTTGAAGATCAGCGAAGAAGAGGCGTATCGAACGATTCAGCGGGAGAGCCAGAAACGAAGGAAGTCCATGAAGGAAATCGCGGAATCGATCATTTTGAACGACGACTTGAAACGAGGCCTGTAGGCGGCGATGCAAAAGCGAAGCCGCATTCGCGCGGAATTCAAATCGCGGCAATCTAAAGTTTGAATTTGACTCTATCCTCGAAATGCCGCACCCTGCACGCGGAGTTGACGAAGGTCTAAAGTCACTCTGACCCCCTCTTTCGACGGCGAAACGAGGGCCTGCATCGGACACAACGCCGTGTCCAAATCAATCGATTCATAAAGCTCGACGCAGAGCTGCTACACCAAAGCACCCATAAGGCTGCCGTTTAAAGCCTTACTGCGTGCCCTTCAATTTTGTGGTGTAACTGCCGCGCCTTGTTTGCGCGTGTGAGCGCCGCTTTCCATGTGGCTGGCCGCTCCGATGCCGTTTGTGTGCTCCGGAGGTTCTGGAGGAGAGCAATGCCGTCAGGTGAAATGGTAAGCGCGAATTCCAGACGGTCCGTCGACCGGCACCACGTTGTAGCGCCCCGTTCGACTGGAGGCGGGAATGAATCGCGAGCACGAATCGAGAGATACGCGCGGGCTCTCGCTCCCAAGCAGGGAAACACAACCGCGGCTACACGTTCCCACTCTATCGGCTGCCAGGGGGTGGCTGTGGAGGCATGGGACCTCAATGCGCAAGACGGCGCGTCTCTTCGCAGCCGGCTGAAAATTCCGGCCCGTGCTGGAAAAGATGCGCGGGAGGGAAAGATGGTAAGGCATTTATCCGAGCTGGGCAATTTTGTCCGGGGCCTGAGTGTGATGGCTCGATTCGGCGAACTTTCGCGAGCGCGATTGTCCTTGCTGCGGGTGCAGTTGTGCGGCGAATACGCAGAATGCGACTGGATCGCACGCCCACCGGATCGATGGGACGCAGGCTTACCACCCGTCGTCGGCAAGCGGAACGCGTCGACTCAGGCGCTGATGGACGCCATCAAGGTGCGGGCGCTCCTCTTTCGCGTATTGCCCGGACTGCAAAAAGCCGACTTGCGAGCCTACCGGTACTCGCCGGAGGAGTCCCTTGAACTCATCGTCTCGGGGACGGTGAGCCGGGAAGTGCGGGCGCCGGCTAGCGTTCGTTCACTGGCGATGCGAGCGAAGCTGTTTGGCTTGAATTTCTGGCTCGATGAAGGAGTGCTCGAGGATTTGCAGCCGCGGGAATGCGCTGTGAACTCATGAAAGAATCCGCGGCATTCGGCCCAAAACAAAAGTTTCGCGTTCAGAGGTTGAGGGCGCGGGAGCGGCTGCCGCGCCATTGCGGCAGGTTTTCCTCAACGGCTGAGCGCAGGTCGGCGCAAGTCGAAGGCCCCGTTTGGCAGGTCGCGAGAGACAGCACAGTTCGGCAAGGATAATTCTCATTTCTACAAGGAGAGACAGAATGGCTGGAACAATACGAAGAAAACAAAGGTTATCTTTTTCTGAAAAGGTCTCGCGGCTGACAGTTCGTCTGCGCGATCCGGAATGGCGCCGATACGGGAAGCTTCTGGTTCTCGGCAAGGCCGCGGGAATCGCCCTGCTTCTGGCGATTATCGGGCTGCTGTCCTGCACCGTTTTCGCCAAAGTCTATGCCGCCGACCCGGTGGTAAAGGCGGCGGACATCGTGAATCCCGTCAACACCGCATGGACGCTGGTCGCGGCGTTCCTCGTGTTCGGGATGCAAGTCGGCTTCACGATGCTCGAAGCCGGTTTCTGCCGCTCTCGCGAGACCGTCAACGTGCTCGTCGAATGCGTGGTGGACACCTGCCTTTGCGGCATTTTGTTTTATGCCGTGGGTTTTGCGTTCATGTTCAGCCACGGCAACGGGTTCATCGGCTACCACTGGTTCTTCCTGCAGAACGCGCCGGATACCTATGAGACCACGGGCGTGGCGTTTCTGGCCGTCTGGATTTTCCAGTTCGCCTTTGCCGACACCTGCTCCACGATTACTTCCGGAGCAATGATCGGCCGCACCGATTTCGTGGGCGACCTTCTCTACAGTCTCTGCGTCACCGGTTTCATTTACCCGGTGATCGGCCACTGGGCCTGGGGTCCGGATGGCTGGCTGGCCAACATGGGCAGCGCTGGAAACATGTTCCCGTCCCTCGGGATGCCGTTCCATGATTTCGCCGGTTCCACGGTCGTACATACAATCGGCGGATTCATCGCTCTGGCCGGGGCCATAGTTCTGGGCCCGCGCCTCGGTCGCAAGTTCAAACGCGATGGCGGCGCACCCATGCTCCCGCATGACCTGACCATCGCCGTGAGCGGAGGACTTATTCTCTGGTTCGGCTGGTACGGGTTCAATCCCGGCAGCACGCTCTCGGCCATGGACTTTGTCGGCATCGGGCGCGTCGCGACGAACACAACCCTCGCCGCCTGCGCGGCCGGGCTCAGTTCCATCCTTTACGGCTTCATGATGACCAAAAAGTGGGACGCGGGTTTTACGACCAACGGCTTCCTCGCCGGCTTGGTCGCCATCACTTGCCCCTGCTACTGGGTCAGCCCGACCGGTGCGGTTCTTCTCGGCGCAATTGCCGGCGTGATCGTAATCCTCGGCATCGACCTCCTCGAGTGGCTGCGAATCGACGATCCCATCGGTGCGGTTCCCGTGCACGGCATCTGCGGCATCTGGGGAACGCTCTCGCTGGGTTTGTTTGCCTGCGGGAAATATGGCGCTACAGGGCCACTTTCTCCGGATAACAGCGCACCGCTCAAGGGTCTCTTCTACGGCGGCGGTACGCAGGTGCTGGTGGCGCAAGCCATCGGCAGCGCGTGCATCACTCTGGCGACGTTCGGCGTAGCCATGGTGGTAATGCTGGCGATTAATGCCTTTGGAATGCTTCGCCTGTCCGAAGAAGCGGAACTCTACGGCATGGACCTGCACGAGCACGGCATCTCGGCCTACCCCGAGTACGTGCTCTCCTCCCTTGGCGCTCCGGGTGGCATGTCCAAGGAAACCGTTTTGCCCGCTCCCAGTGCCGTCATGAGCCGTCAGGCTCTCTCGCACTCGGATTAACCAAGCTCCGGTGAACCGTTCCAGCTTCCCGTCGTCTCGGCCACGCCGGGAAGCTGGGCCGGAGAATTTTCCGGTTGAGTATGGGAGCGTTCGCGCTCAGGCCAAAACAACTCGCAGCGACTTATAGAAGGAAAGAGGAGAGGAAATGACAAAACTGGAAGCGATTGTACAGCCCGGGCGATTCGAGTCGGTAAAGAAAGCCCTTATCGATGCCGGAGTTGACGGCATGACCGTTTCAGAAGTGCGCGGCCACGGGCGGCAGAAAGGCCACACCGAGACGTATCACGGGCATGAGTACAGCGTCGACCTTCTGCCGAAAATCAAACTCGAAATCGTGGTGGAAGATAAACAGGTGGAAGCGGTGGTCGATGCCATCATCAAGAATGCCGCCACCGGCAAAATCGGGGATGGAAAAATTTTCATCTCCAAGGTGGAGGAAGCCATTCGCATCCGCAACCAGGAACGGGGCGTGGCAGCGCTTTAGCCTTTTGATCTGGGTGCCCTCGAACTTGGACTCGATTCCCTGAAGGAAGTTCTTGCGGCACCCATTTCGATGTGTGATCGATTTAACGAACGCTGCGGCCGGCGTGATCGTGGAGATGCAAGGGGCGCAGCGGTTGGCTGACACCGGATGGCATCCAAACCCGTCGCATCGCCCCTAACCAGCGGCTCCGCCCGGCCCTTCGCGAAGGTTCTCGTCGCGACAACGGCTATGCTCGCTTTTATTTCCTACTGGCGGGCGGCGGCCATCGTGTTGAACGACCTTGCTTCCTCCGCTTACTACGCCGGGGGTGAGGCTGAGCAGTTCATCGGCAAGACCGCCCCGTGGTTCATCCTCGCAACAATGCTTCTCTCCTACGCCGTTTCACAACTGTACGTCGAGAGCTGCAGCATGTTCGTGCGCGGGGGCGTCTACCGCGTGGTGAAAGAAGCGATGGGGGGAACACTCGCGAAGTTTTCCGTTTCCGCGCTGATGTTCGATTACGTGCTCACCGGCCCGATCAGCGGGGTATCGGCCGGGCAATATCTGGCAGGCTTGCTGAACGAAATGTTCGCCTACGGCCATCTTCACATGGCTTTGGGCCCCAACACGGTGGCGGAGATTTTTGCCGTGGCGGCCACGATGTATTTCTGGTGGGAAAACATTAAGGGCATCACGGAATCGAGCGAGAAAGCGCTGTGGATCATGCAGCTCACCACCTTGATGATCCTCGTGCTGATCGGGTGGTGCGTCTACACGCTGCTGGTGCGGGGAGCGCATCTTCCTCCCGCTCCGGTGGCGAAAAACATTGTGCTGAGCGAGCATGCTCTCGGATGGCTATACGGGAGCCGAATCCCGCAGATGTTTTCGCTCGTCGCTGTGTTCATCGCCCTCGGGCACTCGGTGCTCGCCATGAGCGGGGCGGAGTCGCTCGCGCAGGTGTACCGCGAAATAGAGCATCCCAAGCTGCCCAACCTGAAAAAAGCGGCGCTCATAATTTTCATTTACAGCCTTGTGTTTACCTCGCTCGTGTCCTTCTTCGCGGTAATGATCATTCCCGACAAGACGCGCCCGCAGTATTTCGAGAATTTGATCGGCGGACTGTCCATGAGTCTGCAGGGCCCGTTCGCGGCCCGCCTGGCATTCCACATTTTTGTTGTGATCGTGGGCACGTTGATTCTTTCCGGCGCGGTGAACACGGCAATTGTCGGATCCAACGGCGTCCTCAACCGCGTTTCGGAAGATGGCGTGCTTTCTGACTGGTTCCGCAAGCCGCACCCGAGATTCGGGACGTCGTACCGGATCATTAATATGGTCGTCGCGCTGCAGGTTGTAATGATCCTCGTCAGCCGCGGGGATGTGACTTTTCTCGCCAACCTCTACGCCTTTGGCGTGATCTGGAGCTTCGTGCTGAACGGCATAGCCGTGCTTGTCCTGCGCTACAAGCAGCCGGAGGGACGGGAATTTCGCGTCCCGCTCAATCTCACCATCTTTGGCAAGGAACTTCCACTGGGCGTCGCCCTGATCACGCTGGTGCTTTTCTGCATCGCCGCCGTCAATCTTTTCACGAAGCCGGCCGCAACAATGGCGGGCGTAATGTTTTCCGGGCTTCTTTTCGCCGGATTCCAGATTTCTGAAAAGCGAGTGCAGCGCAAGCGCGGCGAGCAGATGCATCTGGAACTGGACAAGTTCAATCTCACCCAGGCTGCCGATTTGACGCAATCCAACGTGGGCGTGCGGCCGGGCAACATCCTTGTTCCCGTAAGCACGCACTACGCGCTCTATCCCCTGGAAGCGGCCTTACGGCGAGCGAAACGCGGTACGGCGGAAATTGTAGTACTGCACGTGCGAATGCTGCGCCGCGCCGCTCTTGGTGAATACGACTTGGAGGCGGACCAGCTTTTCAGCACAATCGAGCAGTTATTGTTCACGAAAGTGCTGGCGGCTGCGGAGAAGGAAGGCAAGCCCGTCCGGCTTGCGGTGGTCGCCGCAAACGATCTGTGGGAAGGTATTCTGCGCACGGCAGAAAATCTGCAATCGGGTACGATCGTCGCGGGTAGCTCCTCAAAAATGGCGATTACCGAGCAAGCCCGCGAAATCGGCACGGCGTGGGAACGAATTCCCGAGCCACGCCCGCGAGTGACCCTTGATGTGCTTACCCCGACGGGCCACGAGGAGATTTTCTATCTCGGCCCGCACGCGCCCCGTCTGACACCCAAAGAGATCGACCTTCTGCACAACGTGTGGCTTGAGTTAAGTGACAGGCTCCCATCCGAGGAGCTTCATCATCACGATGTGGTTCATTTCGCCCTCGAAGTGGTCATGCGTGCGATGGCTTCGGGACAGACCGAGGAAATTGTGGGGCAACTCCGGGAGCACCTGCATGAGATTCGAGGTCGTCGACAGCATGCTCAACACCCGGGTACTTTGCGCGAACCGGACGGGCCCATCCCAAGTTCCATTGAAATGCCAAAACGTTCACCGGCTTAGCCGAGCGTTTATGTCCTAGTGATGACTGTGCTCTCGGAAAACACTGTCAGATCGTGTTAAGCGACACCGGGTCGATGGAGTTGGCCTCGGTTCGTCACCAGAAAAACTTTTTGACAGTTATATGGAACCTGCCAGGGAGAACCACAGGGGCAAGACCCGGATGCAGCTGGACAACTACGATTCGCGGGTCAGGTAGAACTGGATGGCTGGGGTGATTAGCAGAGAGAGGACCATAGATATCAGGATTCCGCCGATTACGGCGATGGCCAGGGGTTGCAGCATCTGCGCGCCGGCTCCCCACGCAAGCGATAGCGGCAGCATGCCGGCCACCGCAGCCATGGCGGTCATGACGATTGGACGCAGGCGGCGACGCCCAGCTTGAATCAGCGCTTCTTCGGCGGAATAGCCAACCGAGCGGAATTTCTGGTTGGCGTCGAGCAGGAGGATCCCGTTCTTGGCGACGATGCCGATCACCATGATCAGCCCCATGAACGACGACACGTTAAACGTGGTGCGTGTGATCAAAAGCGCCAGAACGACCCCCGAGGTCGAAAGCACGGCCGAGGAAAGGATGGCCACCGGCGCGGAGAATGACCGGAACTCGAACAGGATTACGAGAAAAACAAGAACGAGCGCCAGTAAAAGCACGACGACTAGATCGTGGAACGATTTCTGCTGTTCCTCGTAGGTACCTCCGTATTCCACGTGAATCGACGAGGGAAGGTTCAACCTTTTTACGGTTTTCCGAACTGCGGCAACGCCTGTGCCCAGATCCAGGCCTTCCAGACGCGCGGTCACTTCGACGTCGCGCTGCAAATTCTCGCGCAGAATCTCCGTCTGTCCCGGCAGTTCGGAGACGGTTGCAACCGAGCCGAGGGTCGCTGTGCCGCCGGCCGGGCTCACCAGCAGCGTGTCGCTCATCGCTTCGAGCGACGAACGATTCGCTTCTGGGAAGCGCACGCGCAG
Organism: uncultured Acidobacteriaceae bacterium; assembly: GCA_964600355.1. Taxonomy (GTDB): domain Bacteria; phylum Acidobacteriota; class Terriglobia; order Acidiferrales; family UBA7541; genus Palsa-295. The sequence continues at coordinate 19,041 of CAZRKW010000011.1, read as the reverse complement.
CGTGTAGGGACGGTCATTGACGATGACGGGATTCGCAGCGGGTTCGCCATCGACGATGGCGGAAGCGGCGATAGCGAGCTGATCCGCTGAAAAGCCCGCCTTGGCGGCCGTCTGCGGATTCACGTTGAACACAACGGCGGGGCCGCTGGTGGTATTCTCGATTCCGTCCGCTATATCGACCACCGGCTGCTTACCCTTGACGTCGATCTTGCCCAGCGCATCGGCAACGCGAGGCGCCCATGCTGCGAGCAAACCGGCATCCGGAGAGAAGAGCTTCACGACCACCGGCTGCGGCGCGCCGGTGAGATCGCCGATCATATCCTGCAGCACCTGCGTGAAGTCGACATCGAGGGCGGGCTCCTCCGTTCTTACTTTGGAGCGGATTTCCGCGATGATTTCGTCGACGCCGCGGCTTCTTTTGTCCTTCAGCTTCACTGCAATGTCGCCCGTGTTGGGTTCGGTAACGGCGGCGAGGCCTAGTTGTAAGCCGGTGCGGCGCGAGGTGCTCTCCACTTCAGGGGTTTCGCGCACGATGGACTCGACATGCGATATCACCCGGTTGGTTTCCTGGAGCGAACTCCCGGGGGGCATCACGTAGTCGAGAATGAAGCCGCCCTCGTCCATCGGGGGGAGTAAGTCGCTGCCGAGGTACTTGTAGCCAGCGTAGGAAACCACGGTCAGAATCGCGCAGAACAAAGCGAGCCACGCGGGATGCTGCAGCGCGCGGCGAACCCATCGCTCGTAGAACTTCAGAATACGCTCGAAAATTCCTCCCCGAAGCGACGCTTCTTCGGCCGCCATCATCCGGCGAATTTCTTCTTGCTCAGCGGAGTGCCCGGATTCGAGCGGCAGAGCGCCGGCTGTCTCCGCAGAATCGGGACGCAAATTTCCTTCCGCATTTTCATCACTCGTACCGACGGCTTCAAGCGCGCGGTTGCGGCGGATCAGGCGCGAGCCCAGGTTTGTCGTCCAGCTCAGCGCGAGCACGAGCGACGTGAGCAACGAAACGCTCATGGCCACGGCGAGGGCGCGGAAGAAGGTGCCGGTGACACCGGTGATCGAAATCAGCGGCAGGAAAACGACAATCGGGGTCAGAGTCGAGCCGATCAGCGGAACAGTGAGCTCTTTGAGAGCCTTGCTCGTGGCTTCGAACGGGCCTTCGCCGCCGTCGCGATGGAGGACGATATTCTCGACGACTACGATCGCATCGTCGATCACAAGCCCCCCGGCCGCGGCGAGGCCGCCGAGCGTCATCATGTTGAAGCTTTGCCCCATGATCTTCAATGCCACGAACGTGATGCAAATGGTGAGCGGCACCACGACGCCGGCAAGGATCGCGGTGCCCAGGTCACGCAGAAACAGCCAGATGATAAATCCGGTGAGAAAAATACCGATGATGATCGCGTCCCGCACGCTGCCAATCGATTCGCGAACGATGTTCGACTGGTCGTAAAAAACGCTGAGTTCCACGCCCTTGGGCAGAACGGAGCGGAGGCTCTCGATCTCCTGGTGGACTTCATTGGCTACTTCGACGGTGTTGCTATCCGGCTGGCGGTTGATGCTGAGCAAGACCGCCGGCTTGCCGTTCGCGGTAACCACCGTGTAATTCGGGGCCGTGGAAGGTCCCACGGAGGCTATGTCGCGAACCTGCACCGGAATGTTGTTGGCGTCTTTGACGACAATGTCGCCGATCTGCTCGGGCGTCTGCACCTGCGCATTGATCAGGCCGAGAAAGAGCTGATGATTGCGGCTGAGCAGGCCGGGCGAATCGATCAGGTTGGTTTTGTTCACCGCATCCAGAATGTCCTGCAAGGTCACCTTAGCGCGCAACATGCGGGCCGCATCGGGCGTGATCTGAAATTCAGGCGTCTGGCCGCCCTGAACGAGCACGCTCGCGACACCATTCAGCCGGTTTAGCCGCGGCTTCAGATCATAGGTGGCCAGTTCCCAGAGCTGGGTCTGCGGCACCTTGCCGGAGGTAAGGCTGTAGCCCAGGATCGGAAAGCTCGCGAAATCGAGGCGGTTGGTCTGAATCTGCGCTGTAGACGGCAGGGTGCTCTGGATTCGCGAAACGGCGGCATTCACCTGCAGCAGCGTCTGCGCCATATCGACGTTCCAGTTGAAGAATAAGTCCACTTCCGCAGAACCCCGGCTGGTCGTCGACCGGACGTCTTCAAGGCCCGGAACGCTATTCACCGCTCCTTCAATCGGCCGCGTGATCGTGACTTCCATCTGATCGATGGGCATCACGCCGTTGTCCACGCCGATGATGATCCGCGGAAAGTTGGTGGACGGGAAAACGGCGATCGGGATCGAGAGCGCCTCGTAGACTCCCACAAGAGCCAGAATAATCACGAGAAAGATAATCGATTTGGAGTGGCGGGCGAACCAGTAGCGCGAGGGATCTTCGACAGGGAAACTCTTGCGGCTAGGCACAGGGACGGAAGGGGCCTGCGTGTCGGCGGACATCTACTGGCCTCCGGCCTCACCGCCTTCGGCCGTGCCAGGCGCCTGCACCTGAATTTTCGTCTTCTGCAGGATGTCCGGGTCTTCTTTGTCCAACTCGAATGCGCCCACGGTTACGACACGTTCCCCGGCTTTCAGGCCCTGCGTTATCTGGACATCGTTTCCGTTGCGGATGCCAGTCTCCACTTTCTGTTTGTGTGGAACGTTGCTGGAATCGAGAACGATCACGGAACCAGCGCCGTCCGAGGATGTAAGCAAGGCCTGCGCCGGAATCACGATCGCGTGAGCCACTTTTTCGGCAACCATCGAGACTTTCACGCTTGCCCCAGGCTTCAATTGCATTCCAGGATTGCGCGCCTGCACCCATACTTCGACCGTGGTGCTGTTCGGATCCAAAGCGGGGCTCACGAGACTTACGTTGCCGGGAACGGGAGTTTCTCCGGGTAACGACAGCGACGCCGCGTCTCCCACTTTCAATGCCGCTGCTTCCTGCTGAGACACATGAGCGCGAGCCACCACCTGCGACAAATCCATAACCGTGAGAATGGGAGACCCGATAGGAGCTGTCTCTCCGGCATAGAACGGGCGGTCTGTAACCACGCCGTTGATGGGACTGACAATCTTGGTATAGCTCAGCTGCGCTTCGGCGCCCGAGGCCTTTGCCTTGGCGGACATCAGCTGACCCTCGGCGGCCCTCAAGTCGTACTGCTTCTGAGCGACTTGATATTGGTTCTGGGCCTGCGTCAGGGCGATGCGCGCGTCTTCCACATCCTTCGCCGACGTGGCCCCTTGTTTCAACAAGGACTCGCGATTGTCGTAAAGCCTTTGCTGCGCGTCCAATTGCTGCTTGGCGAGCGTGAGATCCTGCTGCGCCTTCTGAAGGGCTGTCTGATAGGAGGCTTCCGCTTGCCGGTAGGCTCCCTGATTGTCCGCCACGGCGCTGGCGATATCGCGGTTCTCGAGTTCGGCAAGGAGTTGGCCCGCATGCACCGGGCTGCCGCGGTCCACGTAGAACTTCTGGATAGGAGCGTTGATTTTGGGCACCAGAGCAGCCTGATCCTTCGGATAGAGGATCGCGTCCCCGCTGACTTCGCGCTGGATCGCCTTATCTTCCGCAGGGGCAGCCTGCACAGTGACGGAAAGAGCCTCGTCCGCGGCTTCTTTCGTTGCGCAGCCAGAGGTGCCGCCCATCACGAGCGAAACAATTCCCAGAAGCCAAACGTAGCGCCGCATCTTCGATCTGCTGGTGTGAAACGCGGCATCATCGGACAAGCGTACAGACTTCGTGCATTTCACTCTTGATCCCGTCCCTGTTCGCATTCTTTCAGAAATTGCCGGTCAATGTCTGGAGGTTCGCCAGCGCCACGCGATACCGCACTTGTGAGTCGTCGTAAGCATTCCGCGCCGCGGTCAACGTGTTCTGCGCATCTACCACCTCGAGCGCCGTCGATTCCCCCGCCTGGTAGCGCAGATTCGTCAGCCGCAGGCTTTCGGCGGCAAGATCGGCGGTGCGCCGGGAAGAATCGACTGCGGCCCGGGCCACCGTTGCCTCGTTATAAAAGGAGTACAAGTTGCCAAGCATCACTCGCTGCGCCTGACTCAGGGTGCTGCGGGCCTCTTCCTGCCTGATCTCGGTCTGGTGGAGTTTACTCCGCAACGATCCCCAATCCCAAACCGGAAAGCTCATGCTCGCGGTGAGAAAATAGCCCAGCGCCGGGAGGCGGCCCGCGTCGGGATGGGTAGCCCACACGGACTTGAGGGCGAAAGAATTCGCTTCAATCCCGTAATCGGTGTCAATCGAGAACGAAGGAAGAAAAGCCCCTTTTGCCGCGGCGACTTCGAGATCTGCCTGGTGCAGGGTCTCGCTCGCAACGCGAAGGTTAGGGTTCTGCTTACCCGCCATGGATTGAGCTTCGGTGAATCCCGGCAATGGTTGGGCGGAATCGAGGTCGTCCACTACGCTGAAATTCTCGCTGAGCGACGGGAAAATCAATACGGCGAGATCCAGGCGTGCGTTTTCCACCGCCAACTGGGATTCGTCGAAAGCCTGCTCCTGTTGGCGATACTGAATCTCCGCCTTCACCACGTCGCTGTGGGCGGCCTGCCCGGCGCGTTCCTGATCCTGAGCGATGTCAAAGAAGCGCTTCGATTGGTCGAGGGCCTGCTCGGTAGTCGCATACCGTCGCTGGGCGACGACGAGCGCATAGTATGTTTTCGTGACGGTGACGGCCAGGCCGCGGCCCGCAATTTCCGCCTTGGCCTTGGCGATGGCCTCGGCGGCCTGCGCGCGATGGACGCCCGTCAGCAGGTAAGTGGTCGGCGAAAGATCCTCGTGCAGCACGGCCCATTGCCGATACACGTGGACGCCATCGTTGGTCACAAACCTGCCTTCGGGGATGTTGTGTATTCCTGTCCCTCCCGTCCCCTGCGTGTTCAAGAACTGCGTCGAGTCGCTGATCGAAGGCAGCATGGCGCTACGCGCCTGGACGCGATCTTCGCGGGCGAGTTTGGCGTCTCCCTGCGCCGCGAGAAACTGCGCGTCGTTCTTGCGGGCTCGTTCGAGGGCATCCTGCAAGCTGACAAGCACAGGTCCTGTCGATTGCACGGACCCGGGGGGCTGCACAAACTTCACCGAAGGTCCGCTGTCTTCGGCCCCTGACTGGTCTGGTAATTGGTTTGTGGCCTGGCTCGCCGGCCGATTCTGGGCCGGAGCCGCCGGCGAAAAGCTAACGAGCGCGGTGCAGAGAACAATTCCGGCAGCGCGCCGCAGAAAAGAGCGGGATGGAGGACGGGTCGATCCATGCGCGACTCTAATGAACAGACCGTTTCGAGAGGCAAGTAATGACACGGCTGCGCTCCTTCCGAGAGAAAAAGTTCAGATTTGCGGCGGCCTGCCGAAGTCTCGAGGCCAGGCCATACGCCAGAATCATACGCGACTTAATCCAATTCGGCCGCCTTCGTGGTCATCTTCTGAGCCATAGGAAGCAGCAGCGCCGGCTGCGATCATCCAATCCGGGAAAGAAGAGGGCGGAACCGGGCCAGTTGTTGTTCTGCTCGAAATTTGAGTTCACGGGATTGCAACCGCACACGCGATTCGGGGCGGCGTAGAGGCCGGCGCCCTTTGTCCCCAGGGCGCGCCATTCTAATCCAGTACCCTCTCGGGCAACGATTGTTGCTGTAGCTGTTCCCGGAAAAGCTAGCGGTCGATGCGCTTGATCATCTTATCCAGCGCGTCGCGGTCGATCGGATAGCCAAGGCCGGGTTGCGCAGGCGCCTGGACATAACCCTCGGCATCAATTCGAAACGCGTCCTTGTGGTAAGGGCGGTCGGCCCACTCGGCCGGGAAGGGCATCTCGAACCAGTAAGCGTTTGTCAGCGCCAGCTCCAGGTGGAAGTGAACCGCGAGGTCGAGCACGTTTCCCCAATTGTGCGGCGTGCATTCCAATCCAAACGCATCGGCTAACAACCCTACGCGCATGGAACCCGTTATTCCTCCGACATTGTCTGAAATCAGCCTCACCACATCCAACGCGCCCCGCTGGATGTATTCGGCGTAATCCGCGATGGAGTATATAAACTCGCCCACGTGTATCGGCAGAGCGAGCGCGGCACACAGCTCGATCAAACCCTCCGTGTCGATCGTGCGAACCGGATCTTCGAACCAGGCGTAATTGAGTTCGTCCAACAAACGCCCAACCGTCATAGCTTGCTGGCGGTTGTAGGATTGAACTGGATCGTGCATCAGCACGAATTCGTCGCCCACTGCTTTGCGAACTTCCCTAATTTCCTCCATGTGCCCGATATAGGAAGGAATCGCGGGACCGGTGGCATGCTGCCCCTGCCCCGGATGGATTTTGTAGCCTTTGTATCCGAGAGCTTTCGCCTTCAACACGTCCGGCACGTAGTCTTCCACGGTGGGCAAATGCTGGGAACTCGCATAAGCCATCAGGCGAGTCTTTGCGCCTCCGCCCATGACCTTGTAAATCGGCTGGTTCACCGCCTTGCCCAAGATATCCCAGAAGCAGATATCAGCCGCTGCGGTGTATGGGTTCGGCCAGGTGCCTGCTCCGCGCGTCACGGTGTCGAAGGCTGGAGCCATGTTCGGCCCCATCGGCGGAGTTGGCGTAACGCTGCGTCCGGAAGCCGCGGCCCCAGGCATCGGGCGCGGACGCGGGCCGCCAAATCCTCCTATGCTCTTCATCCCCGTGGTTGCTGTGAGCGTAGGAAGCAGCTCGAGCACGTTCTTGCCGGTGAGTGCGGGCTTCGCCCACGCCAGCCAATTCTCGGTGCGATTGCGATTGCCGAGCGTGTAATTCCCTTCGATGCCGTCATGAGTGACAATCGACACGATCTCGCCCGTTTCCGAGCTGTTCAGCTTGTGAAGATTACCCAGATCGACGACGTAGACCTTCACTTCCTTGATGGTGAAATCCGGCAGATCGGCGGGCTTTACGCCCACGGTCTGCGCCGCGGCCAAGCCGGGATTCGCCAAAGCTGTTCCCAACGCTGATCCCGCAGCAACCCTCACAGCCGATTCGCGCAGAAAGTTGCGGCGCGAGAATTTCTGATTGCGCATGACGTCTCCTTGAAACACGCTTTTCATTTATCCGAAAGGGCAAACGATAAAATGTTGGCTCCCGAAGCGATTGCCACATACTGCCGCCCCGCGGCCGTGTAGGTCATGGGCGAACCTTTCCACGGTTGATTCGCCTCAAAGTGCCACAGATACTCGCCGGTTTTCGCGTCTACGGCCGCAAAGCCCCCGCTGGTTTCGCCGAAAAACACGAGACCTCCCGCAGTCGAGAGCACACCTGAGTAATTCGCTTCCGCTGGACCAATCAACGGCTTCTCCCACGCGACTTTCCCGGTTTCGATGTCGAACGCGCGAAGGTACTTCATCGGCGGATCGGCGGGATCGTCCACGCGCCCGTAGCCGCCATTCTGCGATTTGCGGTAGATGGTGCAGTCCTCAACGGTCATGACGTAGTAGAAACGAGTAGCAGGATTGTACGCCGTCGAATACCAATTCGTCGCACCGCGCACGGCAGGGCAAGTTTTCACACCGCCCGCGCTCGTCTCGTTTGCGGGCAAGAGATCAGGATGGCCGTTTTCGCCAATCCCGCTGGCCCACGTCAGCTTTTTCACCAGGGGCGTAGCCTGCAGCAGTTTCCCGTTGGTCCGGTCAAGAACGTAGAAAAAACCATTGCGATTGGCGTGCAACAGAAGTTTGTGCGAGCTTCCGTGAAACGGCGCGTCGGCCAGAACCAAGGGCTCGGTCGCATCCCAATCGTGGAGGTCATGCGGAGTGAATTGGTAATACCAGAGAAGCTTGCCTGTCTTCGCGTCGAGAGCAAGGTCGCAGTCCGTGTAGAGATTCTCTCCGCCGCGGTTGTCGCCATCCGTATCGGGATAAGGATTCCCGGTAGCCCAGTACAACACGCCTGTCTCGACATCATAGCTGCCAGTCAGCCACGTGGAACCGCCGCTGATTCCGCTGCCGTTTCCTTTCCATGTTTCAGAGCCGATTTCGTCCGCTTGCGGCACCGTCCAGAATCGCCACGCGAGTTCGCCGGTGGCAGCTTTGTAAGCAGCCACGAAGCCCCGGATACCTTCATCGGCGCCAGAAACACCTGCAATCACAAGATCACCGACAACCAGAGGCGCCGAGGTACCGCCATAATGTTCAGGCTCCTCGGGCATAAATATATCCCACAGCACAGCTCCCGTCAGGCGGTGCAGGCATATCAAGTGTGCATTGTCCGTCACAAAAAATATGCGATCGCCCAATACGGCAACGCCGCGGTTCGCACCCTTGGCCGCGTCTCCGGCAATCGTTCCGCCGGGCGTGCGCGGGCGTGAGTAACGCCAGATCTCGTGGCCGCTGCGGCCGTCCAGCGCATCCACTTCGTTGGGGCCGGTCACGTACATCACGCCATCCAGCACCAGGGGCGTTGTCTCGAGCCCAAAGTAAGGGATGGAATAGCTCCAGTCGAGCCGGAGCCTGCTGACATTTTCTTTGTTGATTTGCGAGAGCGCGCCGTAGCGGTTTCCATTGACGCTGCCGGAGTAGGTGGGCCAATTTCCGGAAGCGGGACTCAAAATCGCGTCGATCGCATTTTGTGAAACGCCCTGCTGTTGCGCTGGCGCAGGGCCAACGCGGATTCCACCCATGCGACTGAGGAATGCGGTCAAATCACGCTGCTCTTCCGGAGTGCCCGCGAAGGGAGGCATGAAAGACGACGTTTCGTCCGTGATCGCCGTATATTCACCTTCGCTCAGAAAATGAAATCGACCATCGAAGGTTTGCAGCTGCAAGCTGTGCGTTCCGCGGCCCCGGGCAAACCCGCGAAGAGAAGTCCCATCCCGAAGCTGGACGTTCACCACGCTGTACCCCGGAACGCTTCGTGCCCCAGGCTTTTCGAGCCAATGCCCGAGTTCGGCAACGGTCAACTGGCCGCCGATTTCAGAAAGGTCCGGGCCGTTCGTGCCGCCGCGCCCCATCACCATGTGGCATTCGGAGCAGTTGCCAGCGCCAAAGAAAAGATGTTCGCCAGCCGTCACATCTCCAGCCGGGGGCATTTCGAACGCAGTCGCATTCAATGATTTGATGAAAACGGCCATTGCGTGAAGCTCGGACGGCGGCAGCGGAAAAGAAGGCATGCCCCCTTGGCCACTTTTGATCACGTCCGCAATCTCATTTGCGCTGATGCTTCGAAGCCTGCGATTGTTGGCCAGCGCCGGTCCACGGTCCGTGCCTTCCGCATTGCTCCCGTGGCACAACGCGCAAGTGCGCTGAAACTGGTCTCGGGCGGAAGCGATCTGGGCGCCTGAATCGGCCTCTTGCGCCGCGCCGAGCGCCGCAGGCATAGACACCGTCGCCAGCACTGCAAGCAAAAGAAGCGCTTTGGGAAACTTTCTAAGCACGCAGATAGGGTTTCAAGTATTGGTCGAGCGCGTCGCGAACCACCTTTTTCGCGGCGTCATCGAGAGGGGCATTCCTTCGGCCGTCTCCCATGCCCGGAGTATTGCGGAACGTGGCGTCCTCTTTGAGGATTCCCCGGGCCTGCAGGATGTACTGGCCGGCACCCGGGATGGTCTCAAATGCCTGTATCCTGCCGAACATATCGAATCCCTCTCGGTGTTTTCCCGCGTGCCAAAGATCGAACGCGGACTGGAAGAGATCGGCGAGTCCAGTAGTGGGGCAATGTCCGGAAAAGCCGAGGCGCATTTCTTCCAGCATCATGCGCACTCCCCGTCCGGAAAAGACCGCGAGTTTATTGTTGGTCCGTTCTCGTATCTCCGTGACGCGCGCCAGCGGGTCGCCCGCTTCATCCTTCACGCACTTCATCGTGGGAATCTGCCGGAACATATCCACAATGAGATCCACGCTCATATCGCCCTTGGTCTGCACGACCAGCGGAAGCTCCGTGGCGGCGCCAATCGTTTTGTAGTATTCGATGAGCGCCTTATCGTCCGCCTTATCGGGCGGCAGCGCGATAATGGCATCCGCTCCTGTCTGCGCGGCATGCTTCGCATAGCGAAGACATGTGGCAATTTCCGGATCGGCTGACTGCACCCCGATCACCACCGACGTCTTCCCGCCCTTGCCCGCCGCAATGATGGCTTCCGCTCCATCCATGCGCTCTTTCTCAGAAAGCGTCGACCAGCCGCTCGCTATTTGTGGCCACGCGAAACCCGCCACGCCTCCTCGATTGCAGAACTTTACTTCCGACGCCAGCCCATCCAAATCCAGCTTGTTGTCAGGGGTCACTGGAGTCTGGCCGATCGGAAACACTCCCCAGAACGGCTTGCCGCCGGGCGCTTTCGTATCCACCGCCCCGGCAACGTTCGATAAGCCGAGAGTGAGCGCGGTTGCTCCGGCGGCTTGCAGGAATTCCCGTCTGCTCGGGTCGGTATCGAATCGATTTATTCGCATATGGATAACGCCTCCTTCAATAAATTCCCGTGAATATACTCCAAAGATAGCCATCCCGAACATCACTAAGATTCCTGGCGGGCGGAGTCTCTCGGGGTCAAAAAACGGCGATTGGATTTACCGGCCCCCCCGTAGCGCCTGGAACGCGCAAGGGATTGATCGTCAGCAGAAAGACCCAGCGATGCCGCTGGGCGGCAGCTTGCGCCAGAGCTTCCAGTTCGCAATTATCGATCAGCGGGGTTCCCATCGATCGCAGCCCTAGCTGATGGATCGGTTGATTAACCCCCTCCACACCCGAAGGCCTCACATCCTGCACCACGTCGCTGCCAAGAAGCGCGACGCCGCGCTCCCGCATCCATTTGAGACACGAAGCGTAGAGCCCCGGCGCCTGTTTGTTCAAATCCAGAGGGCCCTTTTCTTTCACGCGCAGCCACCGGCCGGTGCGGACGAGCATCGCGTCCCCGCTCTCCAACCGCAAGCCCGCCTTCTTCTCCCAAGCGTCAAGATCTTCCGGATAGATGGCTTCTTCGTCACCCAGGTACGGCACATTCTTAAGCCGGGGAATATCGAACAACACGCCTCGCGTGAAGATGCCATCCTTAAAAGCCATCACATCGTCTTTGCCGGCGCCGCGATCGGTGAAACTCGTTTGGGGAAACCCGTTGTAAATCTGCCCTTTGTAATAGACGTGGCTCAGCGCGTCCATATGCGTGGTTTCGTTTCCATGGTAGGCCACGGCGATCGTATCGACGACGTAGGACGCCTTCGGCTTCGGCTCGGGTCCAGGCGGCTTCGACGTAAGTGTCCACGTGGTTCGCGGAACACCTTCCACTCGCGGCCCTCCAGGGAGCGGTCCGCTCGTCGAGCCCTCTTTGGGCAGGTCGGCATCGAGCGACGCGGACACCGTCACCCCATCGTGGACCAAAGCCGCGGCTGCCTTGCGCTTGGCGGAGGTAATCAGATTGATCGTTCCCGCCTGATCGTCTGCGCCCCATCTGCCCCAGTTGGAAAGCTCCGTGGACCAGCGTTCGATATCGTCGGCCGTAAGGTTTCGTGGATATCGATCGGCAGAAGCAGCTTCGCCCGGATTGCTCTCAAGGGCTATCGCCGATCCGGCAATAACCGCGGCGCCTGCCAGTAAATTTCTGCGGGAAAGCTTCGGAGCATCCATAGGGTTCCTTAAGTTCCGGGTCCGAAACAGCTACGAGCGAGGGGAAGGAGCAGCCGAGGTGTAATTCGAGAGCGCGTTTGAAATCCGGTGAGCAATTTCGAAGCCCCGGGCGGAGCGTTCGCACTTCGAACGTTCCGCCCGGCCGCCCCGAAAATCTACTGTTCGTTCTTGGGCACGCCGTTCTCATCATCCTTCGGAGGAGCCCAGCCGTCGTTCGAAGGACCGCCCTGGAAGAAATAGGAGTCCTTGCTGTAAGGACCGGTCGCGTAATGGAAGTTCGCCTGGCCGAAGATTTTGCCGGCCCTGAGAACCTCGTCATGCACCTTGGCGATCAGATCGTGGTACTTCTCGTCGGTCTGAGGATAGCCCGAGAAAGAGCTCATGTCGTTGTTTCCGATGATCACGACATCGACGCCCGGCACCGCCGCGATATCGTACGCATTCGCAACGCCGGTGGGAGTCTCGATCATGACGACGCACAGGATATTGTCATTGATGGACTGCCGATAGTAGGTGCGGAAAGGGATGCCCAGATTGTTGGGTCCCCAAACCGTGGCTGCCAATCCAGCTCCAGCGCTGCGCCGGCCCATCGGGGGATAGTGCGACCATTGGGACGCGTCTCGCGAGCGGGAGACGTCATCCACCGTGGGAACAATCACGCCCAGCGCGCCGATATCGGTCGCGTGCTGAATGTGCCATTCCTGAGCATCTGGCAACCGGATGAACGGCGAGGCGCCCGCATGAGGACACGCCGCAATCATGTCCCGGATATCCCGGAACTCGAGAATGCTGTGCTGCATTTCAAACCAGGTGTAGTCGTAATGCTTGGCCTTCTCGCAATAGCCCTTCGGATCGAAAGTGTCCTGCGTGAAACTGAAGATCTGCTTGCCCGAAAACAGCTTGGCCTTCGCTGTATTATAGAGCGCGGGCTTCGCTGCCGTCTGGCTTTGCGCTGGTAGCTGCGCAAAAGTCAGCGCGCCTACAAGCGCTGCGCCTCCCAATAAACAGGAAAGAACCTTGTTTGCCGATAATTTCATGGTGTTGCCGCCTTTCAGATTTTCCGCCAGTTTGGTTAGACCACTCCGGTCGCCGGAGGACTATATATCACCGAAACATCATGCCTTGCAAGTAGCACTTCCACCGCCGGGACTTGCTTACAACGCGGTCAATTATGCCCTCCGGCCGCGCTGAACTCCTCAGCCACTAGTCGGGGAGGCCAAATGCCAAGAACCCTGCTGGCCCAGCGATGCACACGAACTGCTTGCCTCCCACCATATACGTCATAGGAGATGCCCGAAAAGTCTCGTTCGTTGGCCAGTGCCACAGAGGCTTTCCCGTTTTGCCGTCCAGGGCGGTGAAAACGCCGCTGTCTTCTCCGACAAACACCAGCCCGCCGTTGGTGGAAAGTGGCCCGCTCTCGCTCACGGCGTCCGCCGTTTGGGGATAATCCCACACGATCTTTCCCGTCTGGATGTCGAGCGCGCGGATCGATTTACCGCCGCTGTCCGGCGCCCGGCTGCCCGCTCCGTTGAAGTACCGCTTGCCCATTTCAAAGGGCGCGGGAATCAGGCGGCTGATCGAGCATGTGTCGCTGGCGGAAACAAAAAAGAGTTTCAGGATCGGGTTGTACGAAGCCGCTCGCCAGTTCGTTCCGGATCCAGGGCAGACGAGCGTGCCGTCAACCGTGGGATCCGAATTCGGGAGCAGGATCGGCTTTCCATCGGGCGTATAGCCGCTGGCCCAGGTGCTCTTTTTGACGAAAGGAGTTCCCAGCAGAAACTGGCCATTGGTCCGGTCCAGCACGTAGAAAAAGCCGTTCCGATTCGCCTGCACTAGGAGCTTACGAGGGATGCCCGCGAACTTTTCATCGACGAGCATCAGGGGTTCGTCCGCGTCCCAGTCATGGGTGTCGTGCGGCGTGAATTGAAAATACCATTTCAATTCTCCGGTCTCCGGTTTCAGCGCCAGCACGCTGTCCGTGTAAAGGTTGTCGCCTTTTCTGTTCGCACCGTTGTAGTCCGGGCAGGGATTGCCCACGGACCAGTAGAGCAGGTCGAGGTTCGGATCGTAGGAGCCGCTCATCCATGTAGCGCCGCAGGCGTGTTCCAAGGCGCTGCCGTCGCCCCAGGTTTCCGCTCCCTTCTCGCCGGGCTTGGGGACCGTCCAGAATCGCCACGAGGGCTCGCCGGTAGCGGCTTGATACGCCGCGACGAATCCGCGAGTGCCCTCTTCGCCGCCGGCGACACCCGCCACCACAAGGTCTCCCACCACGTAAGGCGCGCCAGTCGCGCTGTATTGCGACTTTGGCCAGTCGGTCATCGGCGTGTCCCACAACAACTTCCCGTTGTTTTTGTTGAGTGCAAGCAGGTGCGCGTTATCGGTCAGCATGAACACGCGCTCCCCGTCGACGGCCACGCCGCGGTTCGCGCCGCCCGATGCTTCTCCCAGCAAGCCCGGCGTCGTTGCGCGCCGGTAGACCCACAGCCGGCGCCCCGTGGTCGCATCCAGCGCGTACACCGCGTTAATCGATGTCACGTACATGATCCCGTCCACCACCGCGGGCGTAGCCTCCAGTCGCGGAGCTCCGGGAACCGGAAACATCCATTTCAGCGTCAAATGCCGGACGTTGGCGGTGTTGATCTGATCCAGCGGACTGTTACGGTTGCTTGTGAAGCTGCCGTCATACCTCGGCCAGTCCAGCTTCGGCATCACCGGCTTCTCGCGATAGGTATCGCCCTCGCGTGCCAGCAGATGCATTTTGCCGTCGGGCGTGGCCAGGTCCATGTCAAAGTTCGAATCGCTGAGTATCTCGCCCTGGAGAACCCGCCCATCCTGCAGCTTTGCCGTCTCTTGCCTCACGACCACGGGTGTCGCGGGAGCAATGGTGTGCAGGAAGGTCAGCAGATCCTTCATCTCCGCATCTTTAATGTCGTGAGGCGGCATGGCCCGCACCCCGGAGCGGATCAGAGCCGCAATCTGTTCGTCCGTATTCGACGCAACGTAACCTGAAAGACTCGGAGCCCGGTCGCTCCCATGCCCGTCGGCGCCGTGGCAAACCGCGCATCGCGTGTTGAAAGAAAGCTGGCCGGCGCCGGAGGCAGCCTGTCTCGCCTGGGTTCCGACGGCGAACAAGGCAAAGCAAATCAGGAGCTTCTTCATGTACGGAGTCCTCCACAAGAACGGCGAGCGGATTATAGCAACACACGCAAATCAGGCGCTCAATAAAACAGGTTCTGATCTATTGATACTCGCGGGCAACCTCCCTGGTTTCAAATTCGTTGTAACGAGTCAGCCGGAGAAGTATCATCCGCGAGTCCAAAAATAGAGACCGGGGAAGAAGCATACGCGAGAAGAAAACGCATGGTGACAAGAAGAGAAGTTCTCGCGCTGGCTGGCTCTGCTCCGGCCTTGCTTGCGGCAGCGCGAGCGGAGGGCCAAGCACCGGAACAAACCCGATTGGAGCAGCACGAGTTCGTTCAGGCGATCTCTTCCTTCGAAAAGATTAACGCTGGAGTCGTCTTCCACTGCGTGACAAGCCAGGGGAAGAACGTCGATGTAACTCTGACCGTGTGTACCGCTGAAATCCTGCGCGTGCAGATG
The DNA here is from genome assembly GCA_964600355.1 of uncultured Acidobacteriaceae bacterium. GTDB lineage: Bacteria > Acidobacteriota > Terriglobia > Acidiferrales > UBA7541 > Palsa-295. The sequence goes on along the minus strand of CAZRKW010000011.1, from coordinate 3,868 downwards.
TGCCCCGACGCCACTCTAAAGAACGTGAAGGGCCTGCTTGAAATCAAGGAAGACTGGCCTCCCGCCGCCTTCCAAGTCACCGAGAAACCGGAAGCCGTCTCGCTTGAAACAGCCTCCTTGCGGATCGAATTCCGGAGAAAACCCTGGAAGTATTCGATTTACGACAAGCAAGAATCTCTCGTTCTTCAGGAACATGTGAACGATGTGGACACGCAGGGAAACTTCCGCGCTTTACCGCTGGGTTTCACCACCGTGGACGGAAAATTCCACAGGTCAAACGAAACGCTGGCCCTCCCGGCCGATGAAAGCTTCTACGGATTGGGCGAGCGGTACGCGAAGCTGAACAAGCTTGGTTTGCGCGTCAATGGCTGGCTCGCGAATGCCTGGGGCGCGGGAACCGATGACACCTACAAGGCCATTCCCTTCCTCATGAGTACCGGCGGCTACGGAATTTTCGTCAACACCACGTTCCGCAATCGGTGGGACGTAGGAAGCCGTTCGGTCGTGTCCTATACATTTTTGGTTGACGACCCCCGCTTGGATTTCTTCATCATCTACGGCCCAACTTTCAAGGAAGTGCTGCCTCGCTATCTGGAGATCACCGGCCGCCCGGCGTTCCCGCCTAAAAAGTCCTTCGGTTTCTGGTTCAAAGCCCCGGGCCGCGCGACCGGAGAAACCGCTCCGCTGGCGCTCGCGAAAAAGTTCAGGGAAATGGACCTTCCCATGGACTTCTTCACGCACGTGGTATCGCTGCGCACGGCAAATCAGGAAGAAGAATTGGCTCTCGCCCGGCAGATGTCCAAGGAACTAGGCCCCCTTGGCATTGAGATTGGCCTCTACGTCAGCCCTTTTATGGAGATGGACTGGCAGGCCACCCAGGAGGCCAAAGCCCGCGGATACGTCCTCACACAAAAGGACGGGTCCCCATATGGAGCCCTTCTGGCTGGCTCGCCGGGTTACCCCGCCACACCCAACAAGATCGAAGAATCGCTCGAAGCAGTCGAGAGGGACGATGCCTGGAGGGCCCGCTACTACAAAACCAACCGCGTGCCTCTTCTGCTTCCCGACTTCACCAATCCAGCCACGGTCCAGTGGTGGAAGGACAAAGTGGCCGCTTACGTGAAAGCCGGCTGTTTCGGTGTCGGGATGTCCGACTTCGGCGAAGACACGCCGGTGGACGCCTGCTATTACAACCAGCGCAGCGCCCTCGAAATGCACAATCTTTACCCTCTGCTCTATCACAAGGCTACTTTTGAGGCCATCGCCGAAAGCTCCGACCGCAGACCGTTGATCAACGCCCGCTCCGGAACAGCGGGAATTCAGCGCTATCCGATCTGCTGGTCCGGCGATCCTATCTGCGAGTGGGAGGAAATGGCCTCCACTCTTCGCGCAGGACTTTCCATCGGGCTCTCGGGAGTGCCCTTCTGGAGCAACGATATCGCAGGCTATCTCTCGACCGGCGATCTGACACCAGAGCTTTATATTCGCTGGATGCAGATGGCCATATTCCAATCGCACGTGCGATTCAATGGCCTGCCACTCAGAGCCCCTTGGGCGTTTGGCGATGTTGCTGTCGCGACCTACCGGAAATACGCGAAGCTCCGTTACCGCCTCATGCCCTATATCTATTCCCACGCATACAACGCGACCAAAACAGGCCTGCCCATGATCAGAGCGATGGTGCTCGACTTCCAGGATGATCCCGGCACGCACAATATCCAGGACCAATACATGTTTGGAGACGCTTTCCTGGTAGCGCCCGTCTACAAACCGGTCAGCAAACGCACGGTTTATCTGCCTGAAGGAACGTGGCACGAATACGAAACGGGCAAGGAATATTCCGGCCCGGCGACTTTGCACATCGAGCCTCCCCTGGACACGCTGCCTCTCTACGTGAAAGGAAACTCCATCATTCCCATGGGACCCGATCTGGCTTACGTCGGCGAGAGACCGTTAAATCCGATAACCCTCGACATCTGGCTATCTTCCCAGGCGGAGTGCACTCTTTACGACGATGACGAGCGAGCGCACACAGAGGAAATTGTGAAGTGCCAGGCGCGGAAGAAGGGGAATCAGATTACGTTGAGCGTCGGCCCATCGGGTAAGACCTACATCGCAAAGTTTCGCCAGACAACCCGGCTGAAACAGGTAGCCGCAAACGGCACCGCGATTCCATACGTCTCGTCGTTCGAGGCGTTCCAGAAGACCGATCTTGGCTGGTATTTCGACCCATCTTCTGTGGTGTACGCGAAGTTCGGCGCGTCCGGAACCGGGGCGGAACTCGTGCTCCGCTCGTAATCAGGATGCGGAAGCATTCGTCCATTGAAATCGTCGCGCGGAGGAAAAGATATGGTGACAAGAAGAGAAGTCCTTGCTTTAGCGGGCTCCGCTCCGGCCCTGCTCGCGGCGCCGCGGGCAACCGCCGCGCCCCAGGCGCAAACAGAGACGGAGCAGCACGAGTTCGTTCAGGCCATTTCTTCTTTCGAAAAAACCAGCACGGGCGTCGTATTTCACTGCGCAACGAGTCAGCACAAAAGCGTGGACGTCAATTTGACGGTATGTGCCCCTGAGATTCTCCGCATCCAGATGTGCCCCGACCCGCAGTTGAAGAACGTGAAGGGCCTGCTTGAGATCAAGGAAGACTGGTCGCCCATTGCCTTTAACGTCGCCGAAAAGCCCGAGGCTGTATCGGTAGATACGGGATCTTTGCGCATCGAGTTTCAGAAAAATCCCTGGAAGTACACGGTCTACGACAAGCAGGGCGAGATTGTCGTGCAGGAGCATGCAAAGGATGTAGACACCCAAGGAAACTTTCGCGGCTTGCCCTTCGGGTTCACCACGGCGGGAGAAAAATTCCTGCGGTCGAATGAAACCTTCGCGCTTCCCGAGGATGAAAGCTTTTACGGGCTCGGAGAGAGGTTTACGAAGCTCAACAAGCTTGGACTGCGCGTCAACGGATGGCTCGTGAATCCGTGGGGTTCCGGCACCGACGACTCTCACAAGACGATCCCCTTCCTGATGAGCACCGGCGGCTACGGTATCTTCGTCAACACGACCTTTCGCAATCGCTGGGATATTGGCAGCCGGTCGGTCGTGTCTTTCACCTTTCTGGTTGACGACCCTCGGCTCGATTTCTTCATTCTGTATGGACCGAGTCTCAAGGAAGTGCTGGCCCGCTACGAGGAAGTTACCGGCTGGCCCTCATTCCCACCTAAGGAATCGTTTGGCGTGTGGTTTACGATTGGCCGGCGCGACCATGGCGATTTGAGTCCCGTGGCGCTGGCGAAGAAGTTCCGGGAGCTGAACCTCCCCATCGATTACTTTACGTCCGTCGTCAGCATTCAGGCGGAACACAATCCTCAGCAAGAGGAATTGGACTACGCCCGGCAGATGTCTTCGGAACTCGGCAAGATGGGCATCAAGATCGGCTTGCGCGTGGACCCGTTTCTGAGGGCGGAGTCGGAATTGGCGCGCGAAGCCAAAACGCTCGGGTACGTCGTGCTCCGGAAAGACGGCTCAATTTACGAAGATATTCTGGTGAACGTCGGCCACACAAACAAGCTGGAGAACTCACTGGATGCAATCGAACGAGACGACGCGTGGAGAGCGCGATTCTATGCTGCAAACCGGGGACCCTGTGTGATTCCAGACTTCACCAATCCCGCCATGGTGAAATGGTGGAAGGATAAAGTCCGCGATTACATTCAAGCCGGCTGCTTTGGCATCGGAATGTCGGACTTCGGCGAGGACACTCCGGCGGACGGCTATTACTTCAACAAGCGCACAGGCCTGGAAGTGCACAACATTTATACAACGCTTTATCACAAGGCCACTTATGAAGCGGTGGCCGAATACTCGGGACACCGGG
>CAZRKW010000010.1:36308-37793 GCA_964600355.1 uncultured Acidobacteriaceae bacterium | reverse complement strand
CGTAGCCGGCAGCTGGATTCTGAATTTCGCGCAGCTCGATGAAGGTGATGGTCCGCCAGTCAGACCCAAAGGGCAGCTCTCCGGCCCGGTCCCCCTGGAAAAGGTGGACCCCAAATACCCGCCGCAGATGATCAAGGAGCACGTGGAAGGGCAGGTGATTCTCTACGCGATTATAGGGAAAGACGGGGTGGTGCGGAACATTCAGCTCGTCCACAGTGTGGAGCCCGAGCTCGATAAAAACGCCATGGAAGCGCTGGCGCACTGGAAGTTTCGTCCCGCCACTCGCGAGGGCGAGCCCGTGGAACTCGAAGCCGTCGTTTACATTCCCTTCCGTTATCACCCGCTGGAATAACGGCGTGGGCCCGCGTCAGAAGTGCGTGCGCAGGTCGCGAAACGATTGCAGGATCAGCAGCCTTCCCACTCCGCTCTCCACTGTCCCTCTGTCGACGGTCCACGTGGCCGGGTGCGGTATGAACACCGCATTGAGCCCGGCCTGCAAAGCCGGGTTTATGTCGGTAGCCGGGCTGTTGCCCACCATCCAGCCATTGGACTTCACAATTTTGAATTGCTCGATCACCCGCTGAAAAATCCCGGCATTCTTCTCCATCACGTTCTCGATGGCGTCGAAATAGGATTGCAGCCCGGACCGCTCGACCTTGCCCGCTTGTTCGGCCGCTTCCCCCTTGGTCAGCAGAATCAGCCGGTGGCGTCTTGCCAGATAGGCGAGAGTTTCCGGCACTCCCTCGAGAATTTGCGGCGGGGTATTTTCGAGTTCCGCGGCCATCTGCTCGATTCCCTTTACCACTTCTCGTCGCGCCATGTTCCCAGCCAGCTTCAAATAGGTTTCTTCGAGGGATCGCTTGAAGCTGCGCACGCCATACCCATGCTGGCGAATGTTGCGGCGCTCGGTTTCGTTCAGGATGTGGCGGATGTAGTCCGGCGTGTAGCCAAGATATTCAAGCTGCGCGACGAAGGTCGTAATCGCTTTGTCAAAAAAGACATTGTTTTCCCAAAGCGTGTCGTCCGCATCGATGATCAGGCTGTTCCGCGCCATCCAGGACCCCCGGCTCCAAATCTTGCGTTACTCGGCAGGATAAGAGAAGGGGTTTCCGCGCCTATGTGAACCAATGGCAACGCCGTTCGGTTCAGCCAGGAAAATTCTTTCGGTGGATTTCAAGCCGAAGCGGGAAGGAATTCGTACCGTTCGATGCGGGCCGCCACGCCGCGCCGCCCGTTGCTGGGCTCTACCCGAAGCACGCGCGCGTAGCAGCGGATATTCACATCGCCCGCAAGAGTGATCTGTTGCGGAAGGGTAAGCACGAACTCGATCGAGCTGCCCGTTTCCAGGCTGGCCTCGATCGTGAAGTACAATCCACGGAAACTCACGTCGCGCGTTTCGCCCTGCCGCTCCGTGACGCCTTCTCCAGAGGAAAACCGCACTTTTACGGGGAGGTTCATCGAAAAACGCCGTGCAGCGCGGCGCTC
>CAZRKW010000010.1:0-36208 GCA_964600355.1 uncultured Acidobacteriaceae bacterium | reverse complement strand
GTGACATCCCTGATCGGTCTGGGCATTCCGGTGAACAAGTCCGATCTTTCCTACCTCGCCTCGTGCGCCAAGCCCAAGCTCTTCATCCAGGGTGAAAACGACGAATTCGGTGCGCGCGCAAATGTTGAAGAATTTGTCGCCACGCTGCCCGAACCGAAGCGCCTGGTAATTGTTCCGGGCGTGGATCACTTTTTTACCGGAAAGCTTCCAGAAGTAGGCGCCGCAATCGAAGCGTGGATTGATCAGCTGGCAACCGAGCCAGCCAGTGCTCCGCAAGAGACTTAGCGTCGCGCCTCGAAAACCTTGAGGAATTCTTCTCTACCCGCAGGCTCCACGCCCGCGAGCGCCAAGTTATTTTCCACGTGCCCAATCTGGCTCATCCCCACCAGCGCGGTCGTGATTCCCGGCGCGGAGCGCGCGAACTGCAGCGCCAGCGCTGAATCGCTCTTCATTCCCCACGCGTTGCGCATGGTCGCAGGCAGATTTTTTGTGAGCTGGCCCTGCAGAAGCGCCGCACTCGCCACCAGCGTAATCCCGAGCGCCCGTCCCGCCTGAACCATCGCCATCGTCTTGCCTACCGCCACCTGATTCGGCCGCGTCAGGGCTTCCGGCATTGCCAGGTTCAAAGGAAGCTGCAGGAATCGAAAGTGATGGTCCGGGCCTCCGATTTCAGTGGCGACGCCCACGATCTCTTCGAGTGAAAGGTAGCTCGGCGATTTTGGATCTTCCCGGAAGGCGTTCCAGGTGGCCAGCCCGTAAGCCCCGATTTTCCCCGAAGCAACCGCGGATTCCAGAAACTCAAACGCCTTGCGAATCCGGCGAAGGAATTCGTCTTTCGATATCTCGCCAAGCTGCGTTTCCGGGTTGTGCAGGTAAAAGACGTCCACGCACTGAACGCCGAGGTTCCGCCGGCTCCGCTCCAGTTGGTCCGCAAGGTAGCGCGGTGTCATGCAGTGGCATCCCGCCGCGATATCTTCCGCTCCGAAAACTCCCTTGTCGACGAACTCCCGCGAAAAATATTCGCTAGCGTCAGCCGGCATCTCGGCATCCGGCGTCAGAAAACCGGCCTTAGTGCAGAGAACAATTTCGTCACGCGAGAAACCGCTCGAAATCAGCTCGCGCAGCGCCGCGCCGATAGACCGTTCGCTTCGCTGAAACCGGTAATTGATCGCCGTGTCCACCACATTGAAGCCGCCCTCCACGGCCGCAACCACCGCGCCGCTGTACGCCTCGTCGGTCGCTTCGTCCGGCTCCCCGAGATAGGTTCCAATGCCAATCGACGAAAGCACCAGGCCGTTCGTAGCCTCGCGAAAATGTCCGGCCGCGGACTTTCCCCGGAACCGCGCTGCGTAGCGCAAGGTGCCCTGCGGAGTCGCGGAACCGGCGATGGGTTTGTGATCGGCTGTTGCCGCGGATGGCATGCGGTCCTCGCTTGTCGAAATGGATGATGAGAAGGCGAAGTATATCAGAACGAAATAACGGAGTACGCGGGAAGCAAAAAACTCAGCTGACGCTGCGGGCGCTCATCTCTTGCGGTGGATTTCCTCCCGCCAGGCCCTGAGCAATGATCAGTTCTCGAGCCTGAACGCGAATCTTCGGCAGGTCTCGTGCGAACAGCGCGCCGCTGGCAATCGCGCCAATGCCCCCAATTGCAACCGTCCACGGCGCTCCGATGCGATCCGCCACCATTCCCGAAAAGAGCGCTCCGATAGGCGCCATCCCCAGGAACATCATCGAGTAGACCGCCATCGTACGTCCCCGCAAGCGGTCCGGCACCATCGATTGAATCAGCGTATTGGTAGCCGCCATTTGCACCATCACGAAAAAGCCCACCGGCACCAGCAGCAATACGGAAAGGTAGTAGCGGCGCGACAACGAAAACAGAATGAGAAAAGTCCCGAAACTGGCGCACGATATCGCCACCAGCCTCGCCAGTCCTTGCAATTTCGTCCGCGAGGCAAGCGAAAGCGCGCCAAGCAGCGCTCCCACGCCGGTCGCCCCCATCAGCACCCCCAGCGTTCTGGCATTTCCGTGCAGAACGCGCGCCGCAAAAATAGGCATGAGCACCGAATAGGGCAGCGCCACAATGCTGATCACGCCTGTCAGCAGCAGCAGCACCCCGATCGGCGGCGTGTTCCGCACGAAGCGAAAGCCTTCCAGAATGTGCTCAAGCGGAGACGCATCGTGCGGCTCGATCTTCGATTTCGGAACGCGCATCATCAGCAGCCCCGCGATCACCGCGATGTAGCTCACCGCGTTGGCGAAGAAGCACCAGCCCTCGCCGATGCTCGCCACAAGGATCCCCGCAACCGAGGGGCCGATCACGCGCGCGCTATTGAACATCGACGAATTCAGAGCGATCGCGTTCATCAAATCCTCGCGCCCCACCATCTCCACCAGGAAGGACTGTCGCGCTGGCACGTCGAACGCGTTCACGACGCCCATCAGCGAGGCCAGCAGGATCACCTCCCATACCGTCACTCGCTTGGTGAGCGTCAGGAATGCCAGGATGAATGCCAGAATCATCGAACTCGTCTGCGTCGCCACGATGATGCTTCGGCGGTCGAATCGGTCCGCAGCCAGTCCGCCGATCGGGCCCAGAAGAAATATCGGGAACTGTCCCGCGAATGCCACCGTTCCCAGCAGCAGCGACGATCCTGTGAGCCGGTAGACGAGCCACGCCTCCGCGATGTTGTCCATCCACGTGCCCACCAGCGAAATCATCTGCCCGCTGAAAAAAAGCTGAAAATTACGATGCTTCAGCGAACGCACCATGTCCCGGAATCGCGAACGATCTTCGGTGAGGTTTGCTCTGGAAGCCTGTGGAGTTTCCGTTTCCGCCATACGTTTCAATTGTACGACGGGATCGAGCGCGTCTTCGCCCCGATTCTGGCGGGTTTTTCACTTCTTGGGCGGGCGATGCGCTTTCGAAAACGCGTGCAGGCGCCGGATTCGGTCGCGTGCAGGTCGCGACCCGGCCCCGGCAGGGTTTTCTCCGGCAGGCGGCGCGAGCAGGCGGCTACAAGCCCGAAGGAGGCGCCGGTACGGCCAATCGGCCTCCCGAAAAAATATCTCTCCCTCGCGTGGATTGGAGTAAAACCAGCGCGTCAACAAGGAGAGATGTTCGGTTAGGTCGGGATGCGCTGTACGTAAACCGAATCTCCTCTTCTGTTCCTCGGCCGAGTCGAAGCCCTTATCGTTCGCGTCCGGCTCGGCAGACTCATTTCCCCCTCCCGGTGCATTCGCCGTTTCCCTTTCGGGCGAATCCAGCCCCGCTCGCAGGATTTCCTCCACCGATCTTGGTTCGCCTGAAAGCTCGCCAAACCTCAGAAAGATGGTCTCCCTCAGGATTCCGCCGCGCATCGGAAACACGACGATGGTTTTTTCCTCTGCGGCGCGCTGAAGAATCACCGCGTCGAATTCCTCAACGCGCCGCGCGACCTCGGGCAATCCGCGCAACGCCGCCGACACTTTCTCCAGCCGCTTGTGGAGCGCCGCGGCGCGCTCGAAGTCCAGCGCTTCGCTGGCCGCCTCGCGTTCCCGTTCCACGTCTTGGATGAGCTGGTCTCCGCCCGAATCGAGCCCCTTCAGCACGCGCCCAACCTCCGCGTCATATTCTTCCTTCGTGCAGCCCGCGAAGCACGGCGCCAGACACATCTTCATCTGGGAATACATGCAGCCCGGAAACGCCGGATCGCGCCGGATCTTGATCTGGCATCGGCGGATCTTGAACAAATCGAGATATCCCTCGCTGAAAGCCTCTGCCGCCTTGCGCGAAACGAACGGCCCGAAGTAGAAGCCCGCATCGCCGCGAATGGTTCGCGTCACGTAGCACCGCGGATATTCATTCCGCAGGTTTACCTTCAGCATTGCCGGCGGCCGCACACGCACCAGGTTCCGGTATCTGCGAGGGAAATACGCCAGGGCCTGCTGATAGTGCGCAACCATCTGCTCGAACTTGGAGCCCGTGGCGCGGTACCGGATTCGCGACGCAACGCCGCGAAGGTTCAGTCGGTTCGAGGGCAGTTCAGCAGGGGCCAGGAGTCGTTCGGCCGCGCGCCGGATATCTACTGTGCGGGCAAGATAAGGTTCCGCGGCCGGATCGGCCATTTCCAGAAGAAAGACTCCCTGCCGGGTAGGAAGAGCGCTGAAGAAGGCCGCATCGCAGGCCGCATCGAACTCCAGCGCGTGTTCCAGCTCAAGCATGGTGCAAGGATACAACGACTTTCATCGCCAGGAGGGGAAGCCGCGCAAACGGAAAGGAACTTAGCCGCCGCTTTTAGACCCGTCGGTTCCAGGCGCGACCGCCCCGGCTTGCTTCTCTTTCCATTCCGCCAGCGTAAGTCGCGGCATGAGGAAAAGGTCTGAGCTGCGTGCATACCAGCCCCGCCCGTGCATGCGCGCGATCAGTTTGAGTTTTGGCGTGTCAATGTAATGCTTTTGGGCGTCGATCACGGCGTCGTCGCGAACGTGCATCATCACCACGCGGCCCAGCACCAGTCCGTTGTCGGGACCCAGTTCGACAATCTGCATCAGCTCGCATTCCATCGATACCGGGCTCTCTGCGATGCGCGGCGGTTTCACGCGAACCGACGGGAGCGTCGTCAGTCCAGCCTTTTCAAGCTCGTTGACCCCCGGCTCGAAATCGACCGCCGTTATGTTCATCTGCTCGGCGTTTTCTTCCGACACGAGATTCACCGTGAACTGGCCCGTCTCGCGGATATTCGCCCGAGTGTGCTTGGGATGTGCAACAGGAGTGGAGCCGATGCCGACCCCGACCACCGGCGGGTCGCCTGAAAATGCGTTGAAGAACGAAAAGGGGGCCGCGTTTATCTGCCCGCGGGCATCCTGGCTCACCACCCAGGCGATCGGCCGCGGCGTAACCGTCGAAACCAGCAGCTTGTAGCATTCCTGCGGCGGAATCTCGGTGAAATCAAACTGCATCGGTCCTCGCGTGATTTGAATGCCAGGGTGTTAATCCCAAGTTTTTCGGCGGGGAAATCCTGGTCTAGTCTGCAACGGGTGCGGCCGCTCGTCTCAGCTCGGGCTCCCGCTGCGTCGCCGCCAGAGAGGATATTTCAAATCGGTCGCCTACCTGCGTGCCCGAACGATAAATCGTATGAGGAGGCAGCTCCAGCACGCTACTCGCTTTCAGAGAGACCTTGGAAATGCGGAAAGGCCGCACGTGCTCTTCCAGGTGGACGACTTCCTTCTGCTTATTGAGGAAGATCAGATCGATGGGAAAGAGCATCCCAATCGTGTGAACACCCCGCGAAGGGACGATCCAAAGTCCCGTCCCCAGGCGAGCCCACCCCGGAGTCTTCCCGAGCAGTCCCACCAGGCGGCGCACGTAGCTATCGGCGACGGTCGCTTCGGTTGCTACGAACGTCTCCCTCGTCTTGTTATAGACGTATACGGCGCGTGTTTGATTCGTGTTGTTCATCGTCCCCGGAATCTCTCGGTGGTGCGGAGTCCTTACTCGATCGCTTTTCCCCGTCGCCGCCAGATAATGATGAACAGCACCACCAGAGCAAGAACGCCAGCAATGATTCGAATTGTCGTAATGTCCATCTTTGTTCCCTCCTTAAGCGATTTTTGTTATTTCACTTCATTCGCCCCGATTACTTCAGTGCGGCATGAACTGTCTCATTAGCGCGATTATCGCCGGCCCCAGGATCACAACCAGCAGTGCCGGAAAAATAAAGAAAACGAGCGGAGGCACCATCTTCACCGTCGTCTTTGCGCTCATTTCTTCGGCTCGTTGACGGCGCCGCGTGCGCAGATCGTCGGAGTAGACGCGCAACGATTCCGCGATGCTCGTTCCGAACCGTTCCGTTTGAATCAGCATGGCCACGAGAGCCTTGAGCTCGTCGAGCCCTGTTCTTCGGGCTAGCTCCCGCAGCGCGTCCAGACGGCTCTTACCCACCCGCATTTCCAGGTTGACCATCTGCAGTTCTTCACTCAGCTCAGGGTGAACAATCCGGAGTTCCTGGGCCACCCTCAAAATGGACTGGTCCAACCCGAGCCCCACCTCTACGCAGATCACCAGAAGATCCAACCCATCGGGAAGAGCCATGCGCAAGCGGTGTTGTCGCTTCTTGATTTTCCACAGAAGCCACATTTCCGGAAGCATGAAGCCCAGAACGGCGGCCAGCAGCAAAACGAAGAACGGATTGCTCCGGTACACGCCAGTCAGCAGCACGAGCCCCACGAGGAGAACCGGCGTCAGCACTTTCATGCCTTGGATCGCCAGCGAGGCTTCCGAAGTTCTGTACCCCGCCCTCATCATCATGATCTGCGCGCGCGACGCCCGCGCACCTGCCGCCACCGGAACGAAGCTCCCCACTTTTGCCAGAAGGTCGCGAGCCCGTTCCTTGTGCCTTTCGGCGAATTTTTCTTCCGGCCGGCGGGTGGCAGGCTGTTTCAGCTGCTCGAGCCGCGCCGCAACGCCCGTTTCACTCGGCGCGAACGCGTAAACCAGCGCCACTAGAATCAGCAAGGTCGAAACGAACGTAATGATTGCTACGCCTGGCATCTCTCCCCCTTCACCATCACACCTCGATCTGCACGATCTTCCAAAGAATGCCCGCTCCGATGAACTGCAGAATGCCGGCGCCGATGAGCATCTTTACGCCGAGCGGATCGTCGAACAGCACGTGAACGTAGGTCGGATTCATCACCCTCATCAGGAGCAACATACCGATCGGCAGAGCGATCAGAATTGCCGCCGTCAAACGGCCTTGTGCCGTTTTGATTTTAACTTCACGGTGAATCCGGAAGCGTTCCCGAATCACTCGCGAGAGTTCGTCGAGCAGCTGCGCCAGATTGCCCCCGGTATCTTTCTGAATCAAAAGCGCGGTTACGAAGAACTGCACGTCGACCAGTGGAACCCGCGCAGCCAGGTTCGAAAGAGCGTCCCGCAAAGGCAGTCCGAAATTCTGTTCCTCAAACGTTGTCCGGAATTCGCCCGCGACGGGTTCGGGCGAATCCTTGGAAACCATTTCCAGCCCTCCCGTAAAAGCATGGCCGGCCCGCACCGCTCGTCCCAGTAGATCGAGAGCCTCAGGAAAGCGCTGTTCGAATTGCTTGAGTCTCCTGCTTCGCCTGAACGCGACCACACCGAAGGGAATCAGAGCCCCCGCCACACCCGCCGCTAGGCCCGCTGAAAATCGCCCGTAGAGAAAGCTCACGATCACATACGCGGAAAGTCCGCCCACGCCGCAAAAAAGAAGAATTGTGCCGGGCCTGGTGTCCATGCCTGCTTGCGTAATGAGATTCTGGAGCCGCGTCGTCCATTTGAGTTTCATCATCAAACGGTTCAACAGCGGCACGCTGCTCATCATCTCGTCGCGCACCAGTTGCAGGTCCAGCGCGATGTCGCCCCGCTTTTCGGCTTTCTTCACCGCTTCCATGCGAGTGCGAACGACTTCAGAGCTCGACGTCGACCCAAAAAACAGCCAGAAAAGTCCGAAGACAATCCCCGCCACCACCAGCGCGAGGAGTGCGATTAGCAGCGCCACATCGGCCTCCCCTGCCCGCAACCTCGCGGGCCAAATCCCGGCGATGAGCGTCGTCTCGGATTCGTAAATAGAATTTCTGCAATCATCGCAGCGTTTCTACCGCCTCCGGGCAAATTCGAACATCGCCGCCGGCAGCTGAATTCCTGTCACCAGCAGCCGATCGCTGAATTTCGGACGTATTCCAGTCGCCCGGAACTCGCCCAGCACCTCGCCGTTCTCTCGCACACCGTGTTTCTCAAAAACGAAAATATCCTGCATCGCGACAATGTCGCCTTCCATCCCTGTAATCTCGGATACGTTGGTAACCTTGCGCGTCCCGTCGCTGAGCCGGCTCACCTGGACCACCACGTCGAGCGCCGAAGAGATCTGCCGCCTGCAAACGGTGTCCGGAATATTGAGATTGGCCATCGCCACCATGGTTTCGAGGCGTCCCAGCGCGTCCCGCGGAGCGTTGGCGTGAATCGTTGTCAGCGACCCGTCGTGGCCCGTATTCATGGCCTGCAACATATCGAGCGCTTCGTCGCTGCGCACCTCGCCGACGATGATTCGGTCGGGCCGCATACGCAACGAGTTGATTAAAAGCTGCCTCTGATGCACCGCCCCTTTGCCTTCGATGTTCGGCGGTCGCGTTTCCAGCCGGACCACGTGATCCTGGTGCAACTGCAATTCGGCCGCGTCTTCGATAGTCACGATGCGCTCGCGATCGGAGATGAACGAAGACAGCACGTTGAGAAAAGTCGTTTTGCCCGCGCCCGTGCCGCCGGAAATCAGGATATTCAGCCGCGCCTTCACGCATCCTTGGAGCAGTTCCAGCATGGACGGAGTCAAGGTGTTATTGGTGATGAGGTCGTCTGCCGTCAGCGGATCGCGTCCGAATCGCCGGATCGAAAGGCACGGGCCGTCCACCGACAGCGGAGGAATAATCGCGTTCACGCGCGAGCCGTCCGCAAGCCGCGCATCCACCATGGGAGAGGATTCATCCACGCGCCGCCCGATTGCCGACACGATACGATCGATAATGCCCATCAGGTGGGCGTCATCGCGAAACTGCACCGAAGTCATTTCCAGAAGGCCGTTTCGTTCCACATACACGCGGCGGTAGGTGTTCACCAGAATATCGGAGACGGTCGGATCATTGAGCAGTGGTTCCAGCGGGCCCAGCCCGAATACCTCGTCGAGAACTTCCTGGGCCAGCCTCTCCCGCTCCTGCAAATTCATGGGAGTGGATTCGCCGACAACCAGCGCTTCCAGTATCTGAGACACTTCGCGGCGAACCTCTTCCCTCTTGATTTCGTTCAGGCGGTCCAGGTTCAGCTTCTGGATCAGCCTGCGGTGTATCGCCGTCTTTACGGCGCTGAAATCAGCCCGAGTTCCGGGACCGGGAAGTTGAGGAGGCATTCAGATTTATCTCTTTCCTGGGAATGTGAAAAAGTTGCCGAGTCCGCCGCGCTTGCCGGCTGGTCCGCGGGAAACTCCCGTCAACTGCTCGGCCAGCTGTCTATACTGGTCCGTCAGCATGTTGTTGTGGTTCTCCATCAACGGTGTGCCCAGATTCATCGCCGCGCTGGCTTTTCGAAAATCGTTGGGTAGGCATGCAAACACCGAGCGCTTCGTTTCCTTCTCGATGCTCTTGAGCGGTTCTTCGTCGCCCTTGTGCCACCGGTTCACAACCAGGCGAACCCTGTCCGGATCCACTCCCAGGCCCGTCAACGCCAGCAAGCGGCGTTGCAGCGTCCACAGGGACGGCACATTGGCCTCGACAACGATCAGTATCATCCGCGCCGTCGTGAGCACCGGACTCAAGTCTGACGCGAAGTGCGAACCCAAATCCGCCAGCACCACATCGAATCCCGATTGCGCCACGTTGACAACGCGGCCGAGCGGCTCGGTCGGAATGGTTTGCCACTCCTCCGGCTGCATGGCTCCGCCGAGAATCTCCAGTTTGGACTTGTGCCGTTCCAGCAGTCCGGCGAAGAAGTGGCTGTCGAGCCGGTCCAGGTTGTCGATCGCATCGCGAATGCCGAAGCGCGGGTGCAGATCCAGCAAAAGATGAGCGTTGCCCAGTGGCCGCGCAAAATCCAGCAGGACGGCCCGCTTGTTCGTGTGCGCGCAGAGTTGCACACCCAGATTCACCGCCACCGTCGTCGTTCCCACGCCGCCTTTCGATCCCATCACGGCGATCAGTTTGTCAGTGGCTCTGCCTGTTGAATGGCCTTGCTCGCTGAAGCGTGCCAGAATGTCCTTCAGCCCTGCCGGCGTCACCGGTTTCGCCACGAAATCCTGCACGCCGCTCCGCATCGCATCCAGCAGCATCTGGGGATTCGGCGGGTTCGTCGCCGAACACGCGATCAGCCGCACCGAAGGCCGCAGTCGCCGCAGATGCGTCCCGAAAATAAAGAAAGGTTCCGGGTCGCGCCCAAGGTCCAGCAGCACAATGTCCGCAACCACCTCTCCGGCGTCCGGCAATTTGTCCGCGGAAATCGTCCACTGCTTGATGAACGGATTCACGAGACCGGTCTGCTCCAGCCCCGCGAGCAGCTGCGCTGCACTGGCTGGGTCGCCGCTCACGATGGCTGCCGTTAGCATGGGCCCTGGTTTCCGTTGAGCGAATTTTGTCCGAATAAAATCACAAGCATTCCCCTATCGCGATGCCGGCGTGTTCGGCTGGGCCCCTGTGGGCACCAGGAACGGAATCGTGAACGCCGGTCCGGGCGGCACCTCGTTGGGTGCCAGCGGCCGGACGATCCGCGGCGTCACGATCACCAGAAG
Organism: uncultured Acidobacteriaceae bacterium; assembly: GCA_964600355.1. Lineage (GTDB taxonomy): Bacteria > Acidobacteriota > Terriglobia > Acidiferrales > UBA7541 > Palsa-295. The sequence continues at coordinate 25,919 of CAZRKW010000010.1, read as the reverse complement.
TTCGTCCCGGCTCTTGGTCGTCGCATGGCTCTTGAACAGGTTGCCCAGAATCGGAATGTCTCCGATTCCCGGAATCTTCGATAGCTGCGTCTGCACCTGATTGTCGATCAATCCCGCAATCGCAAACGTCTGCCCGTCCCTTAAGTCCATTTCCGATTCTACTCGCCTTGTCGAAAGCGCGGGAATTGTGAAGCCCGAAATCGTCACTGAGTTCGTGAAATCGAGCGAGCTCACTTCCGGCTGCACTTTCAGGTGAATCAGGCCGTCCGCCATGATCGTCGGAGTGAAGCTCAGCCGGACGCCATATTCCTTGAACTGGATCGTGATTCCGGAAGTGCCTCCGCTGCCGCCCGTCGATTGCAGCACCGGATAAGGAAACTGGCCGCCCGCCAGAAATGCGGCATCCTTGCCCGAGGCCGTCAGCAGGTTAGGCTCCGCCAGGATCTGCAGAATATTCTGTTGTTGCAGCGCCTGAATCGTAGCCGCCAGGTTCAGGTCCGGCCGGTAAAGGAAAATATTGAGCAGATTGCTTACGGAGACGCCGCCCGCGTTCGTTGTCGTAGCAGTCGCCGTGCTGGTGGTTGTGCCGGCAACTCCGCCCTGGCTCAGCGTCCCGGTTAAAGACGGTGGTCCAAACTGCTGCGTTGAAATCGAACCCACATTCTTCGCCCCAGGCAGGCTCAAAATATTGATGCCGAACTGGTTCACCGCAGACCGGTCCACCTCGGCAAATTTCACTTCCAGCAGAATTTCCCCAGGCTGCACCGCGGGAGTCACGATCAGGCTTGTGACTTTCGGCGTCGCGTTCTTCACCACTTCCATGATTTTATCCGCCACCGCCGTCGATGACGCATGCCCTGAAAGAATCACGGAATCCTTCGAAGTCTCGATTTGCACCTGCTCGTTCGGAAATACCTCGTGAATTTTCTCGCTCAGGCTCAGGATATCGATGTCTACCGAGACCTCGAACGCCTGGCTTTGATCCGAATCGTCCCACAGCATCAGCGACACGCCGCCCGGTACCTTCCCGTTCACCAGCACCTGATTCGGGCTTACCACGATCGCATCGGCGATCGAGGGATCGGCCACCGAAACTCGCTTGATGCGTGTGGGCGACGTGACCACCAGCGAACGCCCCACCATCAAATGCAATACCTGAGTGTCGCCCTGCGCCGGCATCTGAACCTGGTCGGAGGCTTGTCCGCCCGCTTGTCCAGGTGCTGCGGCTTGTGCCAGCGCCGCGGGCTGTTGAAAAGGGGCCACAGCCGCGGTCGTGTTCTGGGTCCGCGCGTTCAGCGCGGGCCCGCTCCACAGGACGAGGCCTGAAATTGCCATCCCGCCGGCAATTTTAAATAAGTTCTGCGTGGCAAACCATCGAGACATCGATTGACACATCCAAATTCTCCTGTGAGCGCCCTACTGCTCGGTGAAGCTCTTTGTCTCGCGTTTGCTTCCCGTAATAATTTCCACTTGATAGGGCGCCGGAGCCGCCGGTGCCTTGGCCACCGCCACATGCCTCACCGGAGCCACCACGGGTGCGTCGGAGGCGAACAGCACGCTCTGCAGCACCGGCGCCGGCGATGCTGTGCTCGTATCCACTGTGTTGCGAAGAGCCAGCTGAATCTTCCCCTGTGTGCTCGCCATGGCGAGCTTTGCCGCGTCCTCGGGAGCCACCAGCAGCGTGATCACCGGCACCGTTTGCGGTTTTCCTTCCTGGTCCTGCTGCACTTTCTGCCCCGCAGCTAAAACCCGCACATCTTCCAGAATGGTTCGCGTGATCTGGCCGCCCTGGCCCCCTCCGGTCATCGCTCCCGTCACCATCACGTCCACCATCGTCCCAGGCGTCACGAACCCGGCCACGCCCACCACGTCATTCACCGCCACCGACATCGCCCGCATGCCCTCGGGAATCACAGCCGCAAGTCCCGCGCCGGCCGCCGTCGGAGCCAGTTTGCTATCAAGGATCGGTTCGTTTTCCGCCACCGGCGTGATCAAAGCCCGGTTCGTGCAATCCTGCGTGCGCCGGCACATGCCCGCCACCGGCTGGCCGATCGGCCACGAAATCGTTCGCAGCATCGAGGAATCCAGTCGCGTCCCCAGGGGAATCGGCCGCGCCGCCACCACAATCTTGTCCATGGGCACGGGCTTCACGACGGAGGCTTCCTGGAATTTGTGATACACGAAATTGCTGAGCAGGAAGGCCACCAGCAGCGCCACCCCCAGCCCAATCAGCATGCGATCTCGATTCATGAAGCCAATCTCCTTAAATTCCCAGGTGCCAGTGCGCCGCCACAAAACAAATCAAAGTCCCCACCGCCGCCGCCACCCCAAACGGCAGCTTGAGCGCGTCGGGATTATCGAGCGAAATTACAGGATTGGCACGCAAGCCAAACGTGAAGAAGCCCATGACCAACAATCCTAGGCTCTTCAACGTTTCTCGCACCCGCCCCGCTCGAATCATCAGCACCACCGCCATCGCACCCGCCACCAGTACGCTCGCCGCTAGCACGAACCAAAGCATTTGCGGCCCAACAAAAGCGCCCAAAGCTCCCATGAGCTTCCAGTCGCCTGCGCCCAATGCCCGGAGCAAAACAAGCGGCAGTAGGATCGCCAGCCCTAGCCCCGCCCCCTTCATGGACATCAGAGCCCCATCCCAACCATTCGCAATCGAGTGTACAGCTATCCCGCAGAACAATCCCGTTACCGTCAGCCAATTGGGGATTCGATGTGTTTTTCGATCTACCCAACCCGCATACAGGGTGAGGAGCAGCGCAAGAGCCCAAATCGTCTGAGCGGCACTAAACATTCTTGGACCCTATGCCGAGATCTTTCAAATCAGCACTCCTTACCGGTCTGCCAGATCGACCAGAGTGGTTATCGAGAGGGAGCAATGACTAAGAGGCACACCACGGACGCACCACCAAAGTGCCCTCCTCGCCCCGACCTTAAGTTGACTGCGATCTTCGCCTCATCGCTTGCCGCATGCGGTGGGCTGGCCATGGTTCGGACATCCAGTCGGCCCTAGGGAGTCTGGAGGCTGACTACCGCGTTAGAAAAGATGTTGGAAACCAGAAGCCCGATGGTCTTGAGCGATGCAATACAAATCAGGGTCAAGAGAACCATCAGCAAACCGTATTCAACCAGATCTTGGCCGTCCTCTTCTATCCAAAGCCGCCTTAATAGCTTCTTCATCTCTACCCCCTCCGGAGTGACAAAAGTAACCACCCTCTCCCAAGCACTCGGAAAGCCATTTATAGTCAGCAATATTGCGTAATAAGTCCAATGCTATCTGTATTTTATATATAGTTTGAAGGAGCTTCTTCCAGAAGCGTAACCGCTTGGAGACACCTGCGCCCAACGCCAGACGAGGAATGGTGACTTGCGGCAGCGTTGGCTGCGTCCCGAGGTAAAACCAGAGACCTATCGGAGGGCCCGGTCACCGGCTACCAGGTAGTCCTTTCCCGATACGGAGCGCCGTTGGCAAGCAGAGAGAAGCATGCGGCAAGAACGTAGAATCCGGCGGCAACCAAGACAAGGGCCTTCATGCCGAGTATGAACGAAACATTCTGAGCGAGCCCGCCCGCAACGGCGCCGACTATATTGCTTCCTAGCGCGCCCGATCGGTCGTCACTCCGGCGAAACGTCTCGGTAAAAATGATCCCGGCGGAAAACACGGGAACGCAATAAGCCGCGGCTAGCAGGGTCCCTACTGCAACGTAGCCCATCTGCAAACCGCCCCAATTCACGGCATAGACGCCCAGCAGTGACGCGATGGCAATTCCGTACCAAACTGCCAGAGAACGAGATCCTCCTGCTTCAACGCAGACGTTCGAGCCTACTAGCACTAGGAGAAGAGCGGAAAGAGCAATGCAATTTACCCACCACGTCGCTCCGAAATAAAGCGCCAGCCGGCTGATCATCTGTGTTTCCAGCAATAGAAATCCCGCACCCAGAAAGCACATGTTCCACGTGGAAGTCCTTGCCGGTTTGAATCCCTGGCGCAGGATCAGAACAGCCAAAACCAGCAGGATCAGCGAAACCGTCAGGTACGTACGCGGTATATTGTGGGCCCGGTGGTAAATATATGGCCAGTCGTCGGTCGTAGGGACGGGCGCCTGATTGATATCCAGCGAAAATGGCGGCGGACTTTTCCGAACCATTTCGGAAAGCGCTGGTTGGGAAGAGCGGTCCCAAACCCCCGAATCGTTGGAAGCGATAAACTCCGTGGCGGAGAGCATCCCGGCCATGGCGGGCGCAAAAAAAACCACCGGAGGACGGCCAAACAGATGTTGAAACATCGAATAGAACCGCTGACCCATCCAGGTCCACGGTGCACGCACCTCGAATTTAACGATCAAAACCCCCGACGGTTTTAGCAGCCTTTTTGCTTCCCGTAACGACTCCTCCGTATACACGTAATTGTCGATCCGCATATTGCTGTAACCCGAGAATTCCGTGTGGGAATCGAGCAATCCAAAAACGATCACATCGTAGCGGTCCGGACATTGCCGCAGGAAAGCGCGCGCATCGTTGATCACGACATGCACACGGGGGGATTGATATGGATGATCCGGATGCAACCGCTTGCCCAGGGAATAAATAACTGGATCGATCTCAATTGCATCCACGCGTTCTGCGCCATTCCGGAGCGCGGCATCTGCGTCATTGCCCGCCCCTGCTCCAACAACCAGTACTCGGTCACGGCTTCCGACAAATCCAAACGGTGCATCGTACGAACTGTTCTTGTACTGGGCCGCCAGTTCCGGTTTCCCGGAGAGGTAGCTCGGAGAAAGATTTGCCATGGTCATATACCCAGTGTTGTTGACGAGAAGGTTATATTGCCCGGCAGGCAGGGGGCGCAGTTCGAGCTTCTGGTACGGGGACCAGTGAACCTGCCCGTTCCAAAAACCGGCATACGCTAACAGAAGGAGGCTCGCCGCGCAAAAAACCAGTCGCATGATATCAAACTGTTGTCGCTGGGTCCGAACGAACAATAGAGCCAGAAATGCGAGAGCGAACCAAAAGAAAGGTGCCAGCCGTAGGAAGGAAAGCCCGGCAAAAATCCATATGCCCGCCAAACTTCCCAGCAAGTTCACAGAATAGGCGGACACTGGATTGGGAGCCGCATCAAGATACGTCCCCACCCACTGGCCCAAAGGCACCATGGTCGCTATCAGCAACAGAAGGAGGCTTGCTATGAGCAGGACCGAAACGATGGATAGAAGAATCGGGGAGTTGCCGGTCGTAAAAACCGCCGACCACGTCTGCGCATCGGGGGAGAACGAAAGCGCCGCCGAAAGCACCTCCAGCAGGGATCTCCATTGCGCGATCGGCAACCCGACCCAGACAACGAGAAGGCCGAGAGCGGCAGCCTCAAAAAGAACCAGCTTCGGCGCCGCCGCCCGGTAGCATCCCACTCCAAATCCCAGAAAGCATGCAATCAGCGTCAGATTCTGGAAGTACGCGAATACTCGGATCTCCGTTCCTACCCATCGAATGAGCATCAGTTCCAGGTACAGGGAAACAAAACTGACAATGAACAGGGGGCAGAGGACTCGTTCTTTCGGATGGTCTTCCAATAACACGCGGTCTTCCTCCTAATGCTGCGTCTCGACATGGAAGCATCGATGTGCTAGGGAGCCTTCGGCAACGACATCTCAGATGGCTTCGTTGCAATAAAAAGGGAACTGACGTCGTCCACGTAAATCCTTTGCCAACGCGACGACGAGGCTAACAGAGTCGCGAGAGGCTCGTCACGTTCTACCAGGCACGACCGCACGCCATAAGCATCGAGAACCGCTAGTGTGCCCGGTCTCAGGCCGGAAATATGAATATAATCCGCCAGAACTCCGCCGCGTTCGTAAACATCGCCACGGCCGTCGATGAAGACCTTGTGTTCGGGGCCGCGAGACCATACCAGGTAACCCCCGAACCCGTACGAATTGTACATAGGCTCCGGCACGGAATGATGCTCCAGGTACTCCACCGCAGCCGCCGGAAAATGTTCGGCGTTCAGTCGCTCTAATTCCTCTCCGGATGGAAAGTAGCGAACCACACCCATGACCACGCACGCGATAAGCACGGCATTGAGCAGGAACTTGTCCTTTCCCCGGTTGTAGGGAGGAATCCACCGAGCGAGCGGATCTGCGAGGACGGGCGCAAAAAAGGGCACAAAAATAAGCACGAAACGCACGTGCAGGCACGCCATGATCGTTCCAAACAAAAAAAGGGTCAACGTTTCAAGCCGCCACGTTCTGCCCTGAAGTATCTGAACAAGAATCACCGAAAGGACTAAGATCAGGAAAAGCTTCCCTCCAGGCAGATTGAAGGGCATGGGTTTCCATTCTTGGATGTAAGTCACATTTAGCGGAAGCGAAAACGCGAATTCGAATGGCGAGGCTGCTATCCGTGTGCCGTACGGTGTGAACGGAAGCGTGGCCACGCAGAATAGAAAAACGCTGCTGATGGTTTGTCTCTCGGAAAGAGACCATCGTCTGCCTGCGACACTCCCCGCATGAAAGTCCACAAGTCCGCATACCCAGTAGACAAAAATCGTGCCCAACCCGATGATCCAGGAACCATGCGTATTGACCCAGAAGAGCATGAGGAAGGGTAGCAGCCAGAGCATTCCTCTCTTGCCCTTTCGGAAGCGCTCCAGAGCGATCAGGGTAAGCACAAGGAACAAGTAACCCAGCATTTGGGGCCGCATCGAAAAAGAAGCGGCAGCGAGCGTAAAGAGGATGCTTGCGGCTACGAACCCGGCCTTTGAGTTTCCGGAGGTCAGGCTGGCGAGTGCGTATAACGCCACTAGAACCGCGCTGCCCATGGCGATCAAAAGGGCATCGAGTCCCCGCAATCCCGCAGCGTGACTTGCTCCTGCGAGCAACACGTCTCCGAGCCATTCGTAAGCCAGCCATGGCTGCCCCGGTACTGTGAAAGAGTAGATGTCTGTCGTCGGCCAGCGGTGCGTGGCAAGAATGAGATCCCCGACCTTGATGTGCCACCATAAGTCGGGATCAACATTGAATAGGCGCCCTGCCACGAATACGGCGCCTGCCAGCAGACTGCCCAGCATTGCAGGAAATGAAAAAACGTGGGCAATTACGCGTGAGACAGTGGATGAAAAGGTGTGGAACGTAACTGGAGTAGGCCGTAACTGAGTGTCGTCAGCCGTACGCACTTCGGAGTCCTTCACCGCCCTGGGCTATGCAATTCTGCAATACCCGTTGAGAGTCGCAGACTCATCTTACCTTTGATTGAAATGCCTGAACAAAAAAGGAAGGGTCGATGTTCCTGCCTCGGAAGTAGTTCAAAAGGTCCTGCGTGACTGCTTTTACGCCGTCTGCTTCATCGGCGGAACGCGTTCCGCGGCCTCCGCGTCCACCACATCTTCCGGCTCATGAATTTCCAGCTGGTTGATCAGCCTGTGGAGGTAGCCCCGGGCCACTCCCAGCACCCGCGCGCTTTCGGCCTTGCGCCAGCCGCATTCCCGAAGAGTCCGCACCAGCAGGCGCTTCTTGAACTGCCGCACCTCTTCTTCGTACAGCCCGTTGAAAGCCGACTGCTCCGAATTCCCGATGATCGAAGGCGGCAGGTGCCAAGCATCCACGGCCGGCCCTTCCGAAAGAACGACGGCGCGCTGCACCGCGTTCTCCAGCTCCCGGACGTTCCCCGGCCAGTTGTATTCCTCGAGCGTTCGCATCGCAGGCTGCGAAAAACGCTTCGCTTTCTTGCCGAACTGTTCCGCGGACACCTGCAGAAAATGCTGCGCCAGCAGGGGAATATCCTCTCGGCGCTCTCGCAGCGGCGGCAGGTGCATCTGCACCACGTTCAGGCGGTAGTAAAGATCCTCGCGGAAGGTGCCCTTCTGCACCATGTCAGCCAGATTCCGGTTCGTGGCGCAGATCAGGCGAATATTCAAATTGATCGGCGTGCTGCTGCCCAGCCGTTCGAAATTGCGTTCCTGCAACACTCGCAGCAGTTTCGGCTGCAAGCCCAGTCCCAGGTCGCCAATTTCATCGAGAAACAGCGTGCCCTGGTCGGCGGTTTCCAGACGCCCGCGCCGGCTCATCATCGCGCCGGTAAACGCGCCTTTCTCGTGGCCGAACAACTCATCTTCGATCAGCGTTTCCGGAAGATTCACGCACGAAAATGCCACCAGGGGCCGCGCGCTCCGTCCGCTCAGCTGATGGATCGCGCGGGCCAGCAATTCCTTTCCAGTACCCGTCTCGCCGGTAATCAGCACGTTCACGTCGCACGGCGCGATTTTCTGCACCAGCGCGAACATTTCCTGCATCAGCCGGGACGTTCCGAGCAGTTCGTGCAGCCTCCCCGTGCCCGGTGTCGCCGCGCGCAGCCGTTCGACTTCCTTCTCCGCCGCATAGAACTTCGAAGCCCGCTTCAGAATCAGCCGCAACTCCACAATGTTCGGAGGATTCGCCACGCTGTCGTAGGCCCCGCGGTCCATGGCCCCCAGAGGCAATTGCCGGTTTTCCGTGTCGCACAGCACAACCATCGGTGGATGAGCCTGAAACTGGCAGATCGCGTCCATCAGGCGAAACGCATTCCCCTTATCTCCCTGGGTGTTCGCGTCGCGCAGATCGAGCAGCACCACGTCGCACCAATCCCGCAGGTCGCCCAGCCGGGCCGGTTGGAAGTCGCTCATGGTGCGCGTCGAAAAAGCCGGTCCCAGCGCCCTGGCAATCGCGTCCGCCAAGCCCGAATCCTGGCTGATAAAGCAAATGTTGATCGGTGCTTCGCTCAATTTCTGCCTCGGTTGACGACCCTCATAGACTCGCTCTGTCTCCCCGGGAGACAGCTGTGCGGTTCGCGGGGTCGTTCGGAAGAATTTCCTCAGTAGGGGGCATGGCTCGACCGCTATCCAGCCGAGACTCTGCCGCCCGCAGATGACTGTACACCTTCGGAATCGCACGCGGGGTACCAAAAGGGGTATCAGAAAGGTACTGAGGAACCAAAGCTGTGGGGTTCAACTACTTACGTACGTTTTAAGAAGTGCGTGCCAGAAAAGTGACGCTGTCAGAATTCGGAGAAGGGCAATTTCCTGCGCATTTGTGCCCTGCCAGTACCACCTGTACCTATTCGGAGACAGCTATATCGAGCGCATAAAACTATTAGAGTAGTTGCGACCGCTACCGACTCCGCGTGTGTTTAAGGCGTAGCAGCCGGAATCTCAGCAGGAATGCCCACCAGCACCTGCACCGGGATCGGTTTGCTGTCGCGCAAAGCCGGCTTGAATTTCCACTGGCTGAACGCCAGCCGGGCGTTGTCGTCCATCTCCGTCAGTACGCTTTGATAGACCTGCAATTCGTCGATAAATCCATCGGTCCGCAGCACGCCTTTCAGAATAATCATCTTGCCCACCTTCTCGGGCGGCACCGGCACTCGCTGAAAATCGAACTTCGCCTCGGCCTGCGGCGGCACCACTCCCTCGCCGAAGTGTGCCACGGTCGATGAGCCGGTGGCCTGAGGTGTAGCCTCGGCCGAAGTCTGAGCGCAATACTGCATGGTCCAGTTCTTCCCCGGCATGGGCAGAAATATCGTGTAAACCTTTCCGCAATGCAGAAGCACTCCGTAGGCGTTAAGTCCTCCGCCACCGTTCGGTCCGGCTGACACAATCAGCGAGTTCCTTCGCACATTGAAAGCCGCTGGCACCGGGTAGACGATCCCCCTCGCCAAAGCCGCTCCCAGCATACCGGAAGCTCCCGCATTGGTCCCCGCTCCGCTGATCGTAACCGGTCCCTCGGACATAGCGAGTCCGCCACCGCCAGTCGAAGCCGACCCCGGTCCCACGCTTCCATCTCCGCCCTTTCCTGGCGCGCCCGCCCCTCCGCCGGTAACACCCGCACGACTTCCCCCTGGCGAGCCTCCGAGGTTATCCGTTCCAGAAACGGAGAATTCGCCGTTCCGGTTGCCCGCCGGCAGCATGATTTGCGACATAGCCATAGCGCCCGAAGGATCGGAGCTGATCACGGCCAGCGTTGTGGAATCCCCGGAAGTAGCCGCGCTTACATTCGGCGCCTGGATATTGCCTGTGCCGCTGCTGCTTTTGCGCGCGGCAGCCGCTTGCGCCACCGGCACGGGCATGGACGGTTTGAAAGTGGATGGCGTAATGTACGCCATCACCGGGTTGGCTGTATTCTCCTGCGTAGGAGAAGGCGCCGGCTCCGCGTTCGATTGCCGGTTCCTCTGCGTGGGCCTGGCGGCGCTCGGATTGAATTGCAGCGGCGCTTTCGGCGCGTCGATCGGCTTTCCCAGAATGATGTTGGGCAGTTTCAGATCGACGTTGATTTTGAGTTCCGGAGGAGACGACGGCTGAATGATTGTCTGGTGAAAATTGTCCGGGTGCGCTGGCTTGGAAACGATCGTAAGAACGCTTTGCGAAGTGCTGCTCCCAGGCGCGGGAGGGTGTTCCCGCACCGGTCCGTTTAATGGATGTCCCCCCGGCCCGGCGGGCGCGATGTGCGGCAAGGTCTTTGGCAACTTTTGCAGCGGCACGCGGTAGTAGATCACTTCGGGCTGCGGCTCCGGCGAATCGAACGCATCCACATCCTCGGGAAACGCCTGGTGCAGGTAGACGATCAGCAGAATCGCCGCTAAATGAAACGAGAGAGATGCGCTCAGCGAGCGCCCTCGAAAATACGCCCGTCCCGTTCGGCCGCGGAAGGGATAAACTCCCATTCTCGGCCCGCTCAGCTTCACCCGTTGGCAAACGGTTTTCAGAGAACTCCACCAGCGGAATGCCCCGGGGTCGCCTGGAACAACCAGACTCGGAATCGTTCCGGACAGCGCTTTCAAAGGGTTTTCCGCGTCACGATCTCGCCGAAAGCGGAAAACGGCCGATCGCGGGCGTAGAAATCCGGCCGCTGGCTCCTCGGGATTTGGGGCGCTGGTATTCAGTGTCAGCAAGTAAAATGTCCGCGTGGGCAGGGGTGTACAAACAGCTCGGCCTGACCGCTGATAGTAGTAGCACGCGTTATACCATGAAGCCATTTCTCCGGGAAATGGCCTGCTTGCAATGGCCCGAGGAAAAAATCATGGCGAAGAGTCACCGTTTGGAGACAAATCAACCCCCGCCTTTGCGAGATATCGTTCACCGGACGCCTTTCGTTGATTCGACCCTCGATTTCCAAAGTCAACCGTTCTAAATGACTTACCTTCGCTCAAGTCCACGACTATTTTCCCCACCCCGGCGCTTTTCGGTATTTCATTCCGCCTGCGGAAAATTTAATCTGGGTCCAGCCGTCGCAGCGCAAATATGAAAATCATCGACCTCCTATTCGGCCGGGCGCTCCCCACATCGATGGAACGCGCGGAGCTAGTAGGAGTCGCTACGGGCGTGGCCATCTTCGGCTTGGACGCTTTGAGCTCCGCGGCGTACGGTCCTGAAGCGGCCCTCACGATTCTCACTCCCCTCGGCGCCCTCGGATCTTTCTACATCCTGCCGATCAGCCTGAGCATCATGGTCCTTCTGTGCATCGTCTATTTTTCTTACCGGCAGACGATTGCCTCTTACCCGGGCGGCGGGGGATCGTACACGGTGGCCTCCGAAAATCTCGGCGCCTACCCGGGCCTTCTCGCCGCCGCGGCTCTGATGATCGATTACATCCTCACCGTGGCCGTCGGCATTTCCGCCGGAGTAGGCGCGCTCGTATCGGCCGCCCCCAGCCTCCTTCCGCATACCTTGCTGCTCTGCCTGGCCATCCTCGTGCTGATCACCTTGATCAATCTCCGCGGAATTCGCGAAGCCGGAATCATTTTTATGATTCCCACCTACATCTTTATTGTGAGCTTGTTGTCCGCCCTTGGATGGGGCGTGATCAAGGCCATTGCGGCCGGTGGACATCCCGTTCCCGTTGAAATGCCGCCGCCCCCGGCAGTACACGCAGTCGCGATGGTGGGTATTTGGCTCGTTCTGCAGGCATTCGCCAGCGGCTGCACCGCCATGACGGGTGTGGAAGCGGTCAGCAACGGCGTGCGCGCGTTTGCCGAACCCACCGCCCGCACCGCGCAGCGGACTCTTACCGTCATTATCGGGATCCTCATCGTCATGCTCGCGGCGATCGCGTATCTGGTTCGCGTTTTTGGAATCACCGCCACGCCGCCGGGCCAGCCAGGATATCAAAGCGTTCTCTCGTTAATTATCGCGGCCGTGGCCGGCAGGGGTGGCTTCTACTACATAACGATCGGCTCGGTTCTGCTGGTTCTGGCCTTGTCGGCGAACACCGCCTTCGCGGATTTTCCGCGCCTCTGCCGCGCCGTTTCTGAGAATGGTTTTCTTCCCAATGGATTCGGCATCCGGGGACGCCGCCTCGTCTACGCCCAGGGAGTCTACGCGCTCGCTGTTGTCGCGGGCCTCCTGCTGATTTTCTTTCGTGGCGTCACCGACCGCTTGATCCCTCTGTACGCTGTGGGAGCCTTCCTCGCGTTCACGCTGTCGCAGGCCGGGATGGTGAGTCACTGGCGGAGGGTAAAAGGGCCGGGCGCGGGCTGGAACATGTTTGTGAACGGAATAGGCGCCGTGGCAACGGGTATCACCGTCCTCGTCGTCCTGGTCGCGAAGTTTGTGGAAGGCGCCTGGATCACCGCGCTGCTGATTCCGGCGCTCCTGATTCTCATGCTCTCCGTCCGGCGTCATTTCAAAAGGATCGAGAAAGAATTGCAGTGCGACTCTCCCCTGGACCTTTCCGGGCTCAACCCTCCCTTCGTGATTGTTCCGGTGCAGAGGTGGGGAATGCCCGTCGAAAAGGCGCTTCGCTTCGCACTCACCATTTCAAAGGATATCGAAGCCGTGCACGTTCCCTCCGACGCGGAAAAGTCGTCGCTGCAGGAAGATTGGAGTCGTTTTGTCGAAGACCCCGCGACAAAACAGGGATTGCCGGTGCCGAAATTGGTCACCCTGCCCTCGCCCTACCGCTACGTGGTTTCGCCCATCGTGGATTACGTCCTCGACGCCGCGAACAAGCGCCCGGGACGCCGGATTGCCGTTGTAGTTCCGGAGTTGGTCGAGCATCATTGGTACCACTACTTATTACACGACAATCGAGCGGAGATTCTCAAAGGCCTCTTGCTGCTGAGGGGCGACCAGCGCATTGTGATTGTTACCGTCCCGTGGTATCTCCAGGCCTGATTTCCGCGCGACGATCGCGACGAGGAGGCCAAGTGCGTCTGAAAATCGTGCAGGCGGGAGAAGCCGTGCTGCGGAGCAAAGCGCGGACGCTCGCACCGGATGAAATCATGAGCGACGAAATCCAGCGGCTCATTCTCGATATGCGCGATACCATGCGCGATGCGCCCGGCGTGGGCCTGGCCGCTCCGCAAGTAGGAATCCCCCTGCAATTAGCTGTCATCGAAGACAAAGAAGAATATCTGAAGGGTATTTCTCCCGAGGAATTGCAGGAGCGTGAAAGGCGCCCAGTTCCGTTTCAGGTAATCGTCAACCCAACGATTACCGTTACCTCCGAGAAGACGCTCGATTTTTTCGAAGGATGCCTCAGCCTCCCGGGTTTCTCAGCCGTCGTGTCGCGCGCGCAGACCGTGCGCGTCCAATGTCTCGACGAGCGCGGCCAGCCCCGAACCATCGAAGCCTCCGGCTGGTACGCCCGCATTCTCCAGCATGAAATCGACCACCTCCTCGGCAATCTCTATATCGACCGCATGCGCACCCGCACCTTCATGTCTCTCGATAATTTCGCCCGCTTCTGGAAAGGCAAGCCCGTCGAAGAAATCCGCAGCCTTCTAGAATAACTGGAAGCCACGGCCGCTCTCATGAATGAAATTGTCAGGGCACGGCTTCAGCCGTACCAAAGGGGCCCGTGGACAAGGGGTTTTAACCCCTGAGGTGGACAAACCTTCCGGTCGAAGCGTTCATGAGATAAACGTGATGAGTTCTAGCGGCCCGCGGCGGATTTGCTTGCCTGCTGCTTGTGGGAAAGGATCCGGTTCAACTCATCCTTGCGCGCGAGAAGCCTGAGCAGCTCCTCTTTCGCCGGCTGCGCCTGCACTTTGCGCTCTAGCTCCGAAAGCTCCCGCGACATTTGGCGATCCCTCAGAAATTCAAGGCAGGCCTCCGCCTCTTCCCAGGTGTGTTCCATCGTCTGATCGAAAAGAACCTCGAACAGCAGCCGGCGGTCGTTTTCATCCAGTGCCGCCGCAATCGTGGCGGCGTCCGGCCGCTCCGCGATCTTGCTCACCAGCAGTTCGATGATTCGCTCGGTCTCCAGCCCGTGGTGCAGGGAGCTCTCGACGATTGCAACCGCCAGCTTTTCCCGAAACCCTTCCGCCTCCATCAGCATCTGGATCAGCCGCCGCTCCGCGGGCTTCACCACCGGCGACAACAATTCGGGCTTGAGTTTCACCTCGCTGCGCCGTTCGACGGCTGCCCGCCGGAGCGCCTCGCGAAACACCGGCTCGTCCACCCGCAGTTCGGACGCGATGCGCGTGGCCCATTCCGAGCGCAGCAGCCGGTCGGGCAGGCGCTGCACATAGGGCAGCAGGAAATTCAGCGCGGCCACTTTACCCGCGGCTGTGGAACGATCCATCTTGCGGGCCCGCCCGATCAGGTAATCGAGATAGGGCGGTGCCTGCGCCAGCAGCTTCCTGTAGGCGTCAGCGCCTTGTTCCTTGATGAACTTGTCAGGATCGGCGCCGCCCGGCAACGCCAGCACTCGCACGTCGAATTCTTTCTCCAGCAGCAGAAGAAGCGACCGCTCGGTGGCGGCTTGTCCGGCGGTATCCGGATCGTAATTCACCACCACCCGCCGCGTATACCGCCCCAGCAGCTTGATTTGCGGTTCCGCGAGGCTCGTCCCGCAGCTCGCGATCACGTTGCTGATCCCCGCGCGCGCCACGGCGATCGCATCCATATAGCCCTCGACCAGAATTCCGAAATCGCTTTGCCGCAGGGTTTCCTTGGCGCGGTCCAGGTGATACAGCACGGAACTCTTCGTGTAGATCGGCGTCTCGGGCGAATTCATGTACTTGGGCATCTCGTCGCCCATCGCGCGCCCACCGAAGGCGATCACCTTGCCCGATTCGTTCGCGATCGGAAACATGATGCGTCTCCGGAACTTGTCGTAGAGCCGTCCGCCCTGGTCGCGCGAAAACAACCCGGACGCCTCCAGCAGCTTCTCGGGATATTTCGATTTCAGGTGGCGCAGCAGGCCGTCCCCGCCCGAAGGAGCGAAGCCCATGCCGAATTGCTTCATCGCCTCGCGATCGAGCCCGCGATCCTCCAGATACGCGCACGCCACTTTGCCTTCCGCCGCTTCGTGCAGCTGCCGGGAGAAAAACGCCGCCGCGTCGCGGTGCATGTCGATCAGCACCGCCCGCTGCTGATTTTCGCGGCGTTCCTCCGGTGAGTGCTCACGCGGCTTGGGAATGGGAATCCCGCATTTTTCCGCTACTGCACGGATCGCTTCCGGAAAGCTCAGCTTCTCCAGTTCCATGACGAACTGGAAGACGTCGCCGCTCACCCCGCACCCGAAGCAGTGATAAATCTGCCGCACCGGATGCACCGCGAAAGAAGGCGATTTCTCCTGATGAAACGGGCAGAGCCCCGTAAAATTCTGCCCGGTCTTTTTCAGGCGCACGTATTCGCCGATCACGCGGACAATGTCCGCCTGCTGCTTCACTCGTTCCGCGAAGGATCCCGCTTCAGCCATAGGTGTCGTTCAAAAAAAGAGCCGTAATGACGTTTTCGGCCTCACGCTTTCAATTCCGCCACCGTGACGGCATTCCCCCCGCGCTCTTCCGCCTCCGGATGAACGCCTTCCACCAGCGGATGCGCCGCCAGGAATTCTCCCAGCCCGCGCCGTAGCGCTCCGGTGCCGTATCCGTGAATGATCCGCACGTCCGCGGCACCGGCAAGAGCGGCGTCATCGAGAAATTTGTCTACGCGGCGAGTCGCTTCGTCCACTGTACACCCAATAACATTGATTTCCCGCCCGGTCGGCTCTTCGCTCGGCCGAGTATGAAGCGTGACGCCGCGCGAACGAGCTCCAGCGGACGCCGCCGGCTTCGCCTCGGGACTCTCTTCAATGCGAAGAATGTCCCCGACCGGCACCTTCATCCGCAGCACACCGGCCTCCACCTCGGCCGTCCGCCCATCCTGACGCCGGAAAATCACCGGCTGCTTGAATCCTTTGATGCTCACGCGCGCCCCAGCCACAAGCCGCTCCGGTTCCACCGGCTTCGCGGGCGCTGCAACCGAAACTCCCAGGTCTTGCTGCGACGCAGCCAGCGTCTCCACCACAGCCGCATCCGCCCCTTCGCGCGCTTCCGACACAATCTGCCCCATGCGCCGCCCGGTCTGCTTTTCGGTCTGCGCGCGCGTCGCCCGATCCTTGATGTCGGCCGCCAGCCGCGCCACTTCGCTTTCAAATCGCTTCTGCAGCTCAAGAAAGTTTCTCTCCAGCTCCGCGATCCGCTTCTTTTGCCGCTCGATCCACTCCGTCTGCAGCGTCTGGCGATCCGCATCAAGCTGCGCCAGTTCTTCGCGAGCCTGCCGCCGCGCCTCGTCGACTTCATCCCGGCTGCGATGCAGGTACGCGATCAGTCCCCGCGCCTCTCGCGATTCGGGCGACAAGCTGGCCTGCGCATGTTCGATCACCCGCTCCGGCAAGCCGAGCCGCCTCGCGATCTCGATTCCGCTCGAAGTCCCCGGCACCCCGACCAGCAACCGGTAAGTAGGCCGCAGATTGGTCTCATCGAATTCCATCGCGGCGTTCAGAATCCCCGGCGTAGTCGACGCGTACGCTTTCAGCCGGTCGTGATGCGTAGTTGCCAGCGTCAGCGCCCGCCGCGCACGAAATTCCTCCAGCAGCGCCACCGCGAGCGCCGCCCCTTCGTCGGGAGCCGTGCCCGTGCCCATTTCATCCACCAGAATCAGCGAATGCTCGGTAGCCGTCTCAAGCATGGACTTGATATTCAGCACATGCGCCGAAAAGGTCGAGAGATCGGCCGCGATCGACTGCTCGTCCCCGATATCCGCCAGCACCCTGTCGAAGATCGGCAGTTGCGCCAAGTCCGCGGCCACCGGAATCCCCGATTGTGCGGACAGCGCCGCCAGCCCCACCGTCTTGAGCGAAACCGTTTTGCCTCCAGTATTGGGCCCGCTAACCACCATCACGGTCTCCGCCCCGCCCAGAGCCAGCGACATCGGAATCGTCTTGCGCCCCTGCGGCCTCAGCGTCGCTTCGAGCACCGGATTTCGCGCCGCGTCAAGCCGCAACGAATTCCCAAACGAAAATTCCGGCAGCACGCAATCGAACTCCCGCGCAAACCGCCCGCGCGCAAAAACGGAATCGAGATGCGCAATCGCCCCGGCAGCCGCTTCCAGCGGCCCGCGATCCGCCCGCAAGCGCTCGGTAAGCTCTTCCAGAATGCGCGTGATCTCGACAGCCTCTTCCTCCGCGAGCTGTACCAGCCGGTTATTCAGGTCGATCGCTTCCAGCGGCTCGACGAACACCGTCTGTCCCGTAGCGCTCGCCGCATGCACCACGCCCGGCACCGTGCGCCGGTCCGACGCCCGCACCGGAATCACGAAGCGTTCGTTGCGCAGCGTGATGTAGTCTTCTCCGGAAGGCTCGCCGCGCCCGCGCAAAATGCCCTCCAGTGAACGCTGGATTTTCTCGCGCGCCTGCACCAAGCCGGCCCGGATGCGCTTGAGCTGCGGCGAGGCGTCGTCGCTGATCTCGCCGTTCGGCAGCACCGCGCGCCGGATCGCCGTCGATAGATGCCGCAAATCCGCCAGCGCGGCGGCGCGCTCGCTCAGCAGAGGATGTTTCCCGGCATCTTCTTTGAACGTGTGCCGCGCCAATGAAACATTTTCCATCAGCGTCGCCGCATCCAGCAGTTCCGCGCTCGGAAGCACCGAGCCGGGAACCCCCAGCCGCGCCAGCCATCCCTCCGGATCCACGAGCGAACCGAATCCAAGCTCCGCCCCGCCGCGAAGGAACGCCATCGCCTCGCCAACAAGGGCGAACTCCGCGCCAAGCCGCGCAACATCCTGCTCCGGCGCAAGTCCTTCCGTCGCGCGCCGCCCCGGCGCACACGTAGTGAGCCCGCTGACGATCTCCTTCAGCGTGTTGAATTCAAGCAGTTCTTCGGCTGGACGCGACACGTATTCTCTCGACTCAGAATTGTAGCTTGATTGCCTGCAGGAAATCAGTCCACGACAAGCCGCCCCAGCCGCCGTCTCACTTGCTGCTTATTTACTGACCGGCCGCTTAGTGCCCAGCGTTTCCACCATCGCCTCGGTAATTGCATCGAGCGCCGCGGTGGCATCGGACCAGTGCTGCGGATTGTTGTTGTCGAACAGGGAGAACACAAGATATTCGCCGTCGCGGGTCGTAGCGTAACCCGACAGCGCGCGCGCGTGATCCGCCGATCCCGTCTTCGCTTCCACCAGCCCCGCCGCCGGCGTATTTTTCATCCGATTTTCGAGTGTGCCATCCACTCCCGCCACCGGCAGCGTAGCAAGAAAGCTCTCACCCCAGGACTGCCGCAGCGCATAGCTCAAAACGGCCACCGCCGCGCGCGGTGTCACCAGATCGTCCCGCGCAAGCCCCGAGCCGTCCGATAACACCACGTCCCCGTCAGTCACTCCCGCCGCCTTCAGAAAATCGCGCTCAGCCTTGAGTCCCGCCGCCGTAGAGCCCACGCCGAACTTTTCGCGGCCCACCTCGCGCAAAAGTATTTCCGCGTGAAGATTCTGGCTAACCTTATTCGTCATGCGCACGATTTCAATCAGCGGCTGCGACACATGCTCGGCAAGAACCAGCGGACTCGCACCCGCCGCCTCCGTCGCGAGCTGATCGGCGGGGTGATCCAGAATCGGCTCACCGGAAGCAGACGTCCACGGCGGCGCGCCATGCCGCACGCGAATGCCACCCGTCACCACCACCCCGCGCGCCTCCAGCAATTGCTTCAGTTCGGCCGCAGCCGTTTCAGCCGGATCGAGCATCGCGACATCGGTCCTCATCGGCGCATGCCCCGGCGAAATCGCGCCGCGAAGCAAAATAAAATTCTCGCCAGGTTGGCGAACCACCGCAAACGATGCCTTCTCGCTCGCCGAAACAGTGCTAAGTTCGAATTCCAATCCCCTTGCCGCGGTTTCCGGCTGCACGGTCGTCTCGGGAACCTCACCGGGCATAGCGCCAGGCCGCATCTCCAACGTCACAGTGTTGTCGTTGAACGCGATCGCGCTCACCGGCGCCCCAAACGCAAAGAACAAATCGCCCGCATTCCATCCCGCCGGATACGGATCGTAGGAAAAGTAGCTGTCGTCCGCGACGACATCCCCATCCACCTCTTTCAACCCCTTGCTCACAGCCGCGTCGGCCATCTCCGCAAGCACCTTGTCCACCGGGCCGTCTTTCAAATTCCCTTTCTCATAAGGATATTTGCGGTTGGAAAGATCGGGATCGCCCCGCCCCACGAAAATCAAGTCGCCACCCAGCCGCCCATCGCTTCCCAGCGCCGCATTCGATTCGATCGTCGTATGAAATCGGTAGTCCGCTCCAAGGACGGAAAGCGCGAGCGCCGTAGTGAAAATCTTGGCGTTCGACGCGGGAGTAAAAAAGTGATCGTCGTTCAGAGCATAGAGAACGCGGCCGCTGTCCCGGTCCGCGATGGATATTCCCCAGTAGGCCCTGTTTGCCCGCGCGTCGGAAAGAATCTCTGCCACCCGTGCGCGGAATTTCGCAACGTCCGCACGCTCGCCCTGCCGCACAGCAACCGCCGGTTGCTTTTTGGATGCTGGTGAGGAGGGCCGCTGCGCCGCAAGCGGGCGCCAAAACAAGCCCAGCGCGAGCAGAGTCAGTACTGACGCTACCCCCCGGCAAACTCCTCGCCGAAGCATCCTGAAATGAGCGAACATATTCTCGAAGCCGCTCTCCCGCGCAAGATTATAGGGCATCCCGGCTCGCGCCAGAGGATTGTGCGGTCCCTGGTTGCGCGAATCCATCCAAACCGCCTATGATAAATTCGTTGCCCGAAGGAGGCACATCATGAAGACTATTTCTCATTTTTCCCTGATTGCATTATTGATTGGCGCAACCGCATTCATCCAACCATCCCCAGTCCGTGCTGATAACAAGGACGAAGACCGGCTACAGAACTCAGGCGAAGTCATGAAGGAAATCATCGATATTCCCGACGACATTCCCCAGAATCTCCTCGACAAGGCGGACTGCGTCATCGTGATCCCGTCCGTGCTGAAAGCCGCCTTCATCGTGGGCGGAAGCTACGGCCGCGGCGCGATGACCTGCCGCAGCGGGGAAGATTTCCAGGGTCCCTGGGGCGCCCCGACGATGATGGCCCTCGAGGGCGGCAGCTTCGGATTTCAGCTGGGCGGCCAGGCCACTGACTTCGTCCTGCTGGTAATGAATTCCCGCGGCGCAAGTTCCATTCTCAACAGCAAAGTGAAGCTGGGAGCGGATGCGTCCGCCGCGGCGGGGCCGAAAGGCCGCGACGCCGAAGCCGATACCGATGTAACCCTGCGCGCCGAAGTGCTCACCTACTCCCGCGCGCGCGGCCTCTTTGCCGGCATTTCGTTAGAAGGTTCCACCCTCCGCCCGGATAACGACGGCAACAAGAAGATCTACGGCAAGGAACTCGAAGCCAAAGAAATCGCTTTGCACAACGCCGTCCCGGTTCCGCCCGCGGCGAAACTGCTAATCGACACGCTCACCACTCACAGCCCCAAGAATCTTTCCAAGTAACGCGGCCGGTTTTGCGGGTGCCCCACCCTTGTGTTTTTTACAAGGGTGGGTCTCTCCTAGGACTATGCGTCCTCAGGATTATTGACCTGCCCCCAAAAGTGACTTACAGTCTTATATGGTTACTGGTCATATCGTGCCAATCGCTTCCATCGCCCGGCGCCCGTCCAAAGCCCCCGCGGGACGCCGCGAGCGCCGCCGCGCAGAAACCCGCGACCGCCTTTTCCACGCCGCGTTGAAGCTCTTCGCGGAGCGCGGATATCAGGAAACCACCGTCGAGGCCATCACCGAGGCCGCCGACGTCGGCAAGGGAACCTTCTTCAATTACTTCCCCACGAAAGAACACGTCCTGGCGACCTTCGGAGAGGAGCGCATCGCGATCATCGAGCGCGCCGTGAAGGCTGCTCGCACTCAGTCCGGCCCGGTTCTGCCCGTCATTATGAATCTTACGACCTCGCTGGCCGGGCATTTCTCGGAAAGTGCCCCGCTCCTGCGTGCCATCCACGCGGCCCATGCCTCTTGCTTGCCCGTCCGCGTGGAACTCCAGAAGCGCCTTCGCAAAGCGCGCCGCTTGATGGCCGAAATGTTTGCGCTCGCCCAACGGCGGAGCGAGATCCGGCGCGATCTTCCTGCAGCGGAGCTCGCCCGGCTGACGATCTTGATTTTTCATGGCGTGACGCTTTCGTGGGCTCTGATTCCGGATTCGGGGCTTCGCGAGACCGCCGAAAGTGTCTGGGGCCTGATCGGTCCCGCTCTTGCGCCCCCGTCAAAATGACCGTTGTTGAAAATCGCGGCGCTCTGAGGTGTAGCAGCACGAAGGGCAAACGCTTCGACGAAATTGAGTCGTCTGAGGTCTGAATTTCATCCAAGTTAGACGACAGTGATGGGAGGAACATCAGTGAGCTGGTCCTCGAAATTCTCGACTTCGACACGCTGTCACCGCATGCTCTTCCTAATTCTCGTTGCTCTTGTGTCCCTGGGGGCGCAGACCCTTCGCGGGCAGAATGGTCCTGGCAACGGCCCTTTCTCCGGACCAAACACGTCTCAAAGTGGAGGGGCGGGAGCCTCGCCGGTTGTGGCGCCCCCGTCCTCGGGCGCCAACTTTTCAGGAAGCGTCCCATCCCAGCTCGTTCCGGGAGTTCTTTCGCTGTCTTTGCAGGACGCGATCGACCGCGGCCTGAAGCAGAATCTCGGCCTGCTGCTCTCCAGCGCGGATATCGCCAACGCGCGCGGCCAGCGCTGGCAGCAGTTGAGCGCACTCCTGCCGCACGTCAATCTTGCTCCATACGCCGACGTTTCCCAGGTCAACCTGGCCGAGTTCGGATTTTCGTTTCACATCTCCGGCGTAAATATCCCCACGGTCGTCGGTCCTTTCTCATACTTCGATGCCCGCGCCGACCTGAGCCAAAGCTTGTTCGACTGGAGCGCGGTGAACAAGACCCGTGCCGCGCAGCAACAGGTCAAATCCACCGAATACACGTACAAGGATTCGCGAGACCTCGTCGTCCTCACCGTGGGCTATGCGTATCTCCAGGCCATTGCGGATGAAGCATTGATCGAATCCGTCAACGCCCAGGTCCAGACGGCGCAAGCCCTCTACGACCAGGCCTCCGATCAGGTGAAAGCCGGCACCTCGCCCGCCATCGACGCGCTGCGCGCCCGCGTCGAATTGCAAACCCGCCAGCAGCAGCTCATCCAGTCGAAAAACGATTTTGCCATCCAGAAGCTGTCCCTCGCGCGCGCCATCGGCCTCGCTCCGGGACAGCAATTCGAGCTCACCGACAAGTCCCCCTACCAGCCCTTCGACATGCTCACGGTGGACGCAGCTCTCAAGCAGGCCTACGACTCGCGCTCGGATTACCAGGCTGCGCTCGCCAATGTGCGCGCCGCCGAATACTCGCGCAAAGCCGCCGTCGCGGGCTACTATCCGACGCTTTCTTTCACCTCCGACTACGGAATTGCCGGCCAGCATTTTGACAGCAACCACGGCGTATTCGATGTTCGCGGCACGCTCAACGTCCCCATCTTTACCGGCGGCGCCGTCCACGGAGACATTCTGCAAGCCGATGCCCAGCTCGAGCAGACCCGGCAGCGGCTCGAAAATCTGCGCGGACAGATTGACGCCGACGTTCGCACCGCCTTGCTCAACCTGGAATCCGCGTCGGAACTGGTCACCGTCGCGCAAAGCAACATCGACCTCGCCGAGCAGACCCTCACCCAGTCGCGCGACAGGTTTGCCGCCGGCGTCACCGACACGGTCGAGGTGGTGCAGAGCCAGGAAACCGTCGCCACCGCCCACCAGAACTACATTTCGAGTCTCTACTCCTACAACTACGCAAAGATATCGCTTGCTCGCGCCATGGGTGCGGCCGAAGCGGGCGTCAAGCAGTACTTCAAAGGAAAATAAGATGGCACAGCGAAGCGAAGTCGAAGCGCCTCCGGCCCCGCCGGCTGAAAATGTCACCGTTTCCGAGACTCATTCCGCTCCTCCTCCGCCGCGCCGGCAGAGTTTTTTCCGCGCGCGCCCGTACGCTCGCACGCTCTTGATCGTCGGGATTATCGTGCTCCTGGTCGGCGGATTTTTCCTGTACCGCTATTTCGCGAGTTATGAGTCCACCGACGATGCCCAGATCGACGGCCATTTGATGCCCCTCAGCGCGCGCGTCACCGGATACGTCGTCAAGGTCAACGTGGACGACAACCAGTATGTTCAGCAGGGTGCGGTCCTCGCTGAAATGGACCCGCGCGATTATCAGGTCGCCGTAGACAAGGCCCAGGCCGATCTAGCCGACGCCCAAGCCACCTATCAATCCCTCACCATCAACGTCCCGATCACCTCGATCAATACCACGAGCCAGGTGTCCTCATCGCAGGCCGACGTCGAAAGCGCCGAGGCGAGCGTATCCCAGGCGCAGCAGCAGTACGATGCCGCCCAGGCCCAGCTGGCCCAGGCCCAGGCCAACAACGTGAAGGCTCAGAATGACCTCGTGCGGTACAAGCAGCTCGTCGACAAACAGGAGATCTCCGAACAGCAGTATGACCAGGCGGTGGCTGCCGCGAAATCAAGCTCCGACGCCGTGAACGCGGCCAGTTCCTCCGCCGCTGCCGCGGACCAGCAGATCCATCAGCAGCGCGCCAAGGTCTTGCAAGCCCAGGCAAATTTCAGGGCCTCGCAAACGGGTCCCCAGCAGGTCGCGCAGACGCGCGCCCGCGCTCAATCCGCCCTCGCGACAGTGCAGCAGAAACAAGCCGCTCTCGAGCAAGCCAAACTCAACCTGCAGTACACGAAAATCATGAGCCCCATCGAGGGCACCGTAATGAAAGACGCCGAAGTAGGAATGAACGTGCAGATCGGTCAGCAGTTGTTCACGGTAGTCCCTCTGTCGGACATCTGGGTCACCGCGAATTTCAAGGAAACGCAGCTAAAATACATGCGCCCAGGCCAGCGCGCCGAAATCAAAGTCGATGCCAACGGCCGCGTCTACAAGGCCCACGTAGACAGCATTTCCGGCTCAAGCGGAGCCCGCCTAAGCCTGCTCCCCCCGGAAAACGCCACCGGAAATTACGTAAAGGTAGTGCAGCGCATCCCGGTAAAGATCGTCTTAGAGCCGGGCGAGAACAGCGACCACTATCTCCGCCTCGGAATGTCCGTAGATCCAAAAGTGTTCGTGAAGTAACCCCGTAGCGGTCTGCCGGTGACGAGTGCCTTTGCGGGTGCCCTACCCTTGCGGTTTTCGAGGGTGGGTCTTCGTTTTTTCTCGCAGTAGAACAACGATGTCTTACTCGTATGGGCGGATGGAAGCGGTTTTGATACGGGCTTGTGAATGGGGGCCTACGCGAACGTTAGGCGGAAGAATCTTTTCTTTCCGATGCGGACGATGTAGGTCGCACCGCGAGCCAGGGAAACGTCGTACCCGACGTCGGCGATTACCTGGTCGTTAACTTCCACAGCTTTCTGCTTAACCAATCGGTCCGCTTCGGATTTGGAAGTCACCTCTCCGACAAGGACAAGAAGTTTCGTGAGTTTCTCTCTATCGCCCAGCTGAGCAGACAGCTCCACGCTTGACTCGCTGTCTTTTCCGCGCCTCATCAAAAATGCGAGCGTCGCTGTCCGCCGCTCAACTGTCAGCTCGGCCATTTGTTCGGGGGCTTGGCGCTCGCTGAAGACGCGTTCGAACTCATCCGCCGCTTTCTTGGCCGCATCCTCGCCATGAAAGCCCGCAACAATCGTATGCGCCAGCTGCACCTTCGCCTTCTTCGGGTGCAGCACTTCCGTGCGAACTTCCTCGCGCAGCCGCACAATCACCGGTTCGGTAAAATCGGTCAGCAGGTCGTAGTAGGACCACATCACCTCGTCCGAAATCGACATGACCTTGCCGAACATGTCGCCGGGCGCGTCGGTAATCCCGATATAATTTCCCAAGCTCTTCGACATCTTCCGCTCGCCGTCCAACCCCACCAGGATTGGCATCGTCAGCGCCACCTGGGAGGGCTGTGCATACTCGCGCTGGATATCGCGTCCCACGAGCAAATTGAACTTCTGCTCGGTGGCGCCGAGCTCCACATCGGACTGGAGCGCCACCGAGTCGTAGGCCTGAAAAAGCGGGTAAAGCAGTTCATGCACCGAAATGGGCAGGTTCTTTTCGAGCCGCGACCGGAAATCCTCGCGTTCCAGCATGCGCGCCAGCCGGTAGTGCCCGCACAGACGCACCACCTCCTGGCTCGGCATCGTCCCCAGCCATTCGCTGTTGTAGCGCACTTCCGTTTTTTCGGGATCGAGAATCTTGTACACCTGCGCGAGATACGTTTTCGCGTTCGCGTCCACTTGCTCGCGTGTCAGCGGCGGCCGCGTTTCCGACTGTCCGGTAGGATCGCCCACCATCGCCGTGAAATCGCCGATCAGGAAAATCGCCGTGTGCCCCAGATCCTGAAAATGCTTGAGTTTGCGCAGCACCACGGTATGCCCCAGGTGAATATCGGGCGCCGTGGGATCCACCCCCAGCTTCACGCGCAGCGGCTTGCCGGTGCTGATGGACTTCGCAAGCTTCGCCTTCAGCTCATCCTCGCGGATGATCTCGGCCACGCCTTTGTAAATGTAGGAAAACTGCTCCTGGACCGGCTTGAATTTCTCGGCGGACAATTAATTTTTCTCCGGACCGTTCTTTTGCTCGGGATCGATCA
>CAZRKW010000009.1:0-38994 GCA_964600355.1 uncultured Acidobacteriaceae bacterium | reverse complement strand
CCCTGGCGTCGCGAAGCATCTCGATGTAGGGCTTGATGTCGGCAACGGTCATCGGATGGGGCCCATGGCCGGGGATCACTTTTGTATCGGGCGGATAAGTGGCGATCATATCCTCGAGCGCCGCGATGACGGCTTTAACGCTGCCGCCATGCTCCCAGTCCACGATGGGGAATCCATCGGTGCGATAGCTGTCTCCTGAATGGAGCACGTGTGATGTGGCGAAGTAAACGACGGTGCCACCGTCCGTGTCCGCGTGCGGATAGTGTATGAGGCGAATCTCCTCGCCATTCCAATAAAAAGTGGCGTGGTCCGTATAGGTAAAGGTGGGGATCGCTTCTTTGGCGAAGGGATCATATTTGACGCCATCGCGCATCGTGCCGGAAAGCATGATGCTACGGGCGTTTTCATGGGCGGCGATCACCGCTCCCTGTTTTTCGAAGTAGGCATTCCCGCCGGTGTCGCCGGGATGCCAGTGCATGTCGACGACCAGACGCACGGGCTTGTCGCTGAGCTTTTTCACAGCGGCTTCGACCTTGTCAGACATCTGGGAGAAGCTGGAGTTGACCGTCATGATCCCGTCGCCGGTGACGCAAACGGCGATGTCTCCGCCTGCGCCGGTCAGCATATACACATTCCCGCCCACCTTTTGCGTCTGCACATCAATTTTGGAGAAATCCTGCGGCTCCTGCGCCGAAACCGGCTGGGCAAACAGCAACAGCGGAAGGAGCGTCGTGACGGCAAAAAGCTTACGCAGTTCACCCCGCCCTTGGAGCTTCAGCGCCGATGCAAAATTCTTCATGGATTCCTCTTCGCGGTTTGGCCCCGACAATTTCTTGCTGCAAATCCCGCCGAGTATATTTGTTCACGAATGGCGAGGCAACAAGAGGCCCTTGGGCCAAGAAACGAGTACACTTGCTTTATAAACGGAGGATGTTGTATCACGTTCGGGGCCTGTTGCAACGGGTTTACCTTGGGGAGAGAAGCGATGAAGGGCGTTATTCTGCGGCTTCTGGCGATAAGCGTCGTGTTTTGTGGAGTATTCGCCGCCGTGCTGGCGATAGGCCGAGCCGCGGAGCGCCCGAATGCGGGGGGAATGGGACGGCAGGCAGGGGCGGGTCAGGTTTCAGTCGATGCCACCGATATCGGGGGCGTAGTGACCAGCACAAACGGCCCCGAAGGGGGCGTCTGGGTGATTGCGGAAACCACGGAGTTACCTACCAAGTTTCGCAAGATCGTTGTAACGGATGAACGCGGACGGTATCTGATCCCCGATCTGCCGAAGGCGCACTACAAGGTGTGGGTGCGAGGCTATGGCCTGGTCGACTCGCAACCGGTCGACGCGGAGCGCGGCCAGACGCTGGCACTGAAGGCCCTGGTGGCTCCGGACGCGCGCGCCGCAGCGCAGTATTATCCGTCGAGCTACTGGTATTCGCTCATGGAGGTCCCCCCGAAGAGCGCGTTCCCCATCAAGACGTCGGGCACGCAGCGATCCCAGCAGGGCGATCCTAATTACACGCCCGGATATTCGAAGTCACAGTCATATTGGATCGACGGGCTGCATTCGGAATGCGAGATGTGCCACCAGATCGGCGATAAAGCCACGCGGGAATTTCCCGCGAGCCTGGGGAAGTTCGATGCCAGCGCTCATGCATGGGAGCGGCGCATCCTGTCGGGGCAGTTCGGCGCGGAGATGACGGCGACCTTCAACGCGACCTTCGGGCATGACCGCGGGTTTGCGATGTTTGCAGACTGGACCGACCGTATCGCGCGCGGCGAAGTGCCCCCCGCTCCTCCCCGTCCGCAGGGAATTGAACGCAGTGTGGTTCTTACGTTGTGGGATATCGGCCAATGGAATACCTTTCTGCACGGCATCGTCGCGAGCGACGTCCGCAACCCGACCATGAACGCGTACGGGCACATCTACAACACGGATTGGGAACTGGGAACCGTGACGATTGTCGATCCGAGCGAGAGCACAGTCTCGACCGTCAAGATTCCGCTGCGGCGTGAAGAGGAGCGGGCGACGATGTCCATGGGGGCGAGCCAGGTGAATGCGGCGCCTTCTCCTTACTGGGGAGACGAACTGGCGTGGCCGGAGGATTCGGTGAATGCCGCGTACGCGCAGATGGACAGCAAGGGACGCATATGGATCGGCGCGCAGAATCGCAAACTCGATCCGCCGCCTTATTGCAAAGCGACGTCCAGCAACGTGTTTGCGCGAAACTGGGAGCCACCGCCGCAGACTCGCGATGGTGGCTGGGGCGTCGATATCTACGACCCGAAAACGGGGAAGTTCGAGGCGGTCGATCTGTGCTTCGTGATTCACCACTTGAAGCTCGCCTACGACAAGGACGAAACGGTGTACTTCGCCCTCAAGATCGGGCAGGTGGGCGGCGTAGGATGGGTGAATTCGCGCGTGTGGGATGAAACCCACGATGCGGAAAAGGCTCAGGGCTGGTGTCCGCCGGTGATCGACTACAACGGCGACGGCAAAATCGGAGCGTATACGAGAGCGCCTCAGCCGCCCGATCCGAAGCTCGATAGATTTGTCGATGGAACCCGGGGTTACGGAATTTCCGTGAGTCCCGTGGATGGCAGCGTGTGGGTGGGGATCACCAAGCCCATGCCCGGGAGACTTCTGCGCTTCGTTCGCGGATCGAATCCGCCTGCCACCTGCATGACGGAAATTTACGAACCGCCCTTCACAGCCAATCCCACTGGCGGCGAGAAGCTCGGGTATGTGCCGCGCGGCGTGGATTTCGATACCAACGGGCTGGTGTGGACCAATCTTGGCGGCAGCGGGCAACTCGCTAGTTTCGACCGCAGCAAGTGTAAAGTGCTCCGGGGACCAACCGCGACGGGGCAGCACTGCCCGGAGGGCTGGACGCTCTACCCCGTCCCAGGGCCGACGTTTAAGGGCGAGACCGAAGCCAAGGCGGACTGGATTTATTTCGTCTGGGTTGACCGTTTCAATATTCTTGGCCTCGGCAAGAATTCCGTGGTGGTGACGGGGACAGGCTCGGATTCCCTGCTGGTGTTCCAGCCCCCGACAAAGACCTGGACGGTGATGCGCGTGCCATACCCGATGGGGTTTTACGCACGCGATATGAACGGCCGCATCGACGACGCCAATGCGGGTTGGAAGGGCAGAGGAATATGGGCGGACAACGATACGCGCACCACGTGGCATATCGAGGGCGGAAAAGGCATGCCGAGCCAGCTCGTGCATTTCCAGATGCGGCCTGACCCGCTCGCAAAGTAACTGCATGTTGCCTGACAGATGCGATTTAGCTGGAGCAGCGGAAATGAAGGGCCGACCAATAAAGGAACAGAGACTGGAAGCTTTGAATGAAATCCGTGGCGGGCATAGCACTGCCGTGAATCATGAAGAAGAGGTAATCAGGGCCTTCATCCTTCCCAATCAGCGGGATCGGTATCTGGAGTTCCTGACAACCCCAAAGAAGAGGACTAAATTCATCGGGCAGCTCGCGCATTTTAAGCACTTGAATCCAAAATTCGCATTTAGCGTTCCCAGCGGAGAAGCGAGTGCTTCTGCACTTTTGAAATTGCTTAAGGCGAAAGGTGCTGGCCCTAAATGTTGGATTGCTTCGGAGAATCGCGAGCTCGATGCTCAGGAAATGGATCTAGAAACGGCCCTGAAGGCGACCATAGGATATGGCATGGGTACTATCATTTCCTGCATCGCAGGGAAGCTTGCCTATTTCGAGGATGAAGACGAAAGATACATCTTACAAAGGTTAACGCACCGGTCCTGATTACGAGCACTTGGTTTGCTTTGCTTTGCCGGCGGGCAGCAATGTGAAATGGTGAGGGATTGGACGAGCGTACTGTTAATGGAAGGAGTGCTGTCATGAGATGGAGAATTCCGCGGATTCTGGCGATCGCCCTTCTGTGCTCCGGTGTGTGTGCGGCCGTGCTCGCAATCGCTCGGGCGGCGGAGCGGCCGGAACCGGGGGGAATGGCAGGTCAGGCAGGTGGTGGTCAGGTTTCGCCGGGCGCTACCGATATCGGGGGTGTCGTGACGAGCTCGAATGGCCCCGAGGCGGGCGTGTGGGTGATCGCGGAAACCACGGAGTTGCCAACCAAGTTTCGCAAGATTGTCGTGACCGATGACCGCGGGCGGTATCTCATCCCCGATCTGCCCAAAGCGCATTACAAGGTGTGGGTGAGAGGATACGGATTGGTCGATTCTGAGCCGGCAGGCGCGGCGGGCGGCGCGACGCTTGCGTTGAAAGCGGTGCTGGCTCCCGACGCGCGCGCGGCGGCGCAATATTATCCTGCGAGCTACTGGTATTCGCTTATGGAAGTGCCGCCAAAGAGCGCTTTCCCGATCAAGACGAGCGGAGCGCTGCACACGACCCAAGGCGTGGCTCCCTCCGCGGAAGGAGTCGTAAAAACGCAGGCGGACTGGATCGACGGGTTGCATTCCGGCTGCGAAATGTGCCACCAGATGGGCGACAAGGCCACGCGCGAGCTCTCTCCGAACCTGGGCACATCTGACACGAGCGCCCATGCCTGGGAGCGGCGAATCCTCTCCGGGCAATTCGGCGGCAACATGACCAGCACCCTGAACGGCTATTTCGGTCATGACCGCGGGCTCGCCATGTTTGCGGACTGGAGCGATCGAATTGCAAAGGGCGAGTTGCCACCCGCGCCGCCGCGCCCGCAGGGGATCGAGCGCAATGTGGTGCTCACCGTTTGGGATCAAGGAACTTGGAATACTTTTCTGCACGGAATTCTAGCGAGCAACCGCAGAAATCCGACGCAGAATGCGTACGGCCATATCTACAGCACGGACTTTGAATCCACGGTGATGCTGATCGTCGACCCGAGCGAGAACACCGTACAGACAGTCAAGATTCCGCTGCGGGCCGAGGAGCAGCACGCCAGCCTGCGCCCCAACGGCGCGCCGTCTCCCTACTGGGGAGACACGCTGGTATGGCCGGAGGGCGCGGTGAGTCCGGTGAATCCGCAGATGGACCGCGAAGGGCGCGTGTGGATCGGCATGATGCAAAACGAGCGCCGGGAGCATCCCGCCTATTGCAAAGCGTCGGCGGGCAACGTGTTCGCGAAAAACTGGGAGCCGCCCTCGGCGATTGGCGCCGGTGTGGATATTTACGATCCGAAGACAGGCAAATTCGAGGGAATCGATCTGTGCTTCGGCATCCATCATTTGATGATCGCCGACGACAAGAACGAGACCGTTTACTTTAGCATTGCGATCAACCAGACCGGCGGCGTGGGATGGCTCAATCCGCGAGTATGGGACGCGACGCACGATGCGGCGAAGGCGCAAGGCTGGTGCCCGTCGATCATCGATTACAACGGCGACGGGAAAATCGGCGAGTACACGAAACCACCTCAGCCGCCCGATCCCAAGCTCGACCGATTTGTGGATGGAACCAGAGGGTATGGAATTACCGTCAATCCAGTGGATGGGAGCGTGTGGGCCGCGAACATCAGGCCGGTGCCGGGAAAGATTATCCGTTTTGTTCCGGGCGCGAACCCACCTGCCACGTGCATGACGGAGGTTTACGAACCGCCGTTCAAAACAGCCGCCGATCCCAACGCCGCGGGGGATCTTGGATACGTGCCGCGCGGAATCGATTTCGATACGAACGGGCTGCTTTGGACCGGCCTGGGCGGCAGCGGGCAACTCGCAAGTTTTGATCGCAGCAAATGCAAGGTGTTGAACGGTCCGACCGCCACCGGGCAACATTGCCCCGAGGGATGGACGTTATATCCCGCACCAGGTCCGACGTTTAAAGGCGAGAGCGAAGCAAAGGCCGACTGGCTGTACTTCGATTGGGTGGATCGCTTCAATAGTCTCGGCCTCGGAAAAAATGCCGTGGTGGTGACCGGTTCGGGTTCAGACTCCCTGTTGGTGTTTCAGCCCGCTACGAAGACCTGGACGGTGATGCGGGTTCCGTATCCGATGGGGTTCTATTCGCGCGGCATCGATAGCCGCATCGACGATCCCAGCGCCGGTTGGAAAGGCCGCGGAATCTGGGTGGATAATGACACCCGCACGACATGGCACGTCGAAGGCGGCAAGGGGACCCCGAGCCAGCTGGTGCATTTCCAGGTGCGCCCCGATCCACTTGCCAAGTGACGATCGTCGCGTTTGCCGCGAAGAGGAGAGTAGCGATGCTTTCTAGTTGTCGAGTTCGTGGTCTGCCGCTCCTGCTGCTGTTTGCGGCTGCGCTGGTGGCGCGGCCTGCATCCGCGCAGACCGACTTGTCGGGGCAATGGAGCCAGAAGCTGTTCGAAGACTGGCCGGAACGCAATCCGGGTCCGTGGATCGGCGATTATACCGGCATGCCCATCAACGATGAAGACCGCATGAGAGGCGACACGTGGGACGCAGCAAAGTGGGAAGTGACCGAGCGCCAGTGCCAGCCGCACCCCGCGGATTATGCGCCCCGCGGACCAGCCGACCTGCGAATCTGGCCCGATGTTGACCGCTTAACGCAGGGCATCCGCGCGTGGAACCTGACCACGAGGTGGATGATTCCACATCGGGTGATCTACATGGACGGCCGGCCCCATCCGCCGGCGTGGGCTCCGCATACCTGGCAGGGCTTTTCGACCGGGGAATGGGAAGGAGACGCACTGAAGATCACGACGACTCATCTGAAAGAGGGATGGGTGCGGCGCAACGGGTTGGCGCGCAGCCAACGGGCCACGATGATCGAATACTTGATTCGCCATCATGGCTATCTCACGATGGTCACCATCGTGGAGGACCCTCTCTACCTGACAAAACCATTTGTAAGAACTTCGGATTGGGTCGCGACCGAAAGCAATATGACGCTTCCGAACTTGTGTATCCCCAGTGTGGAAGTGGAGCACGAGAAGGGTTGGGTGCCCTATCACCTTCCCGGAAAGAACCCGTGGCTGTATGAATTCGCGGATAAAGTCGGGATGCCGCATGAAGCGACGCGGGGCGGGGCGGAAACAATGTACCCGGAATACCAGAAGAAGCTGGCAGAGATGGCCGCAGCCAAGGCAGCCGGACCGTCGGCCAAGGGGTCCCAATGAAGGGCAATTCCTGGGTTGGCGCCGGCAAATCTTCGTTCTTCGCTCTGGTGGTGATGATCTTTTGCGCTAACGGTATCCGCGGAGCGCAGGAATCGAAGGTCGACAGCGCGCATGTCCACGTGATGCACGTGCAAGGCAACGTCTATATGCTGGTGGAACCCGGCCTGAACAACATCACGGTTGAAATCGGCAATCAGTACGTAATCGTTGTGGACACGGGCGTTGCTGAATACGGCGACGAGGTGATTGCAGCGATCCGGTCGCTGTCCGACCTGCCGATCATGTTTATCGCCAACACCGGCGACGACGCGGACCACACGGGCGGCAACATCAAGCTCTCCCAGGCGGGCTGGACTTTGCCGAATGCCGACGCCGGGGGCACCAGCCGCGATCCCGATCTGCTCGCTGGACTCAATAAGGACCGGCTCGCGCCCGGGGCCGTGATCATGGGGCATTCGGACACGATTGCCCGGGTGCTCAGCGCCAAACTCGCTACGACCGATGCGATTACGTATGGCAACGAGGGGTCGAGGTTGTACAGCAACGAGGCGGTGCTGTTTTACCATATGCCCGCCGCGCACACCGATGGAGACACCGTGGTGTTTTTCCGTGACTCGGAGGTTCTGAGCGCCGGCGAATTGTTTTCCACCGAGAGCTACCCGGAGATCGAAGCGGATAAAGGGGGCAGCCTTCGCGGAATTATCGACGCGCTGAACGACATGATTCAGCTTATGGTCCCGAAGGAAAACGAGGAAGGCGGCACGTACCTGATACCCGGGCACGGATATCTCTGTGACCGAAACGATGTGGTGAACTATCGCGACATGCTTACCATCATCCGCGGACGCGTTCAGGACATGGTGAAACGAGGGATGACTCTCGATCAAGTGAAGGCGGCGAAACCAAGTTTCGACTACGATCCCGTGTTCGGTTCGCGCACCGGCAAGTGGACCACCGACAAGTTCATCGAAACCGTGTATCGCGAAGTTGCCAACGATAAGAATCAGCAGGCGCGTAAGCAATAGTAAGAAGGAGCGCAAATGGTGTGGGTGAAGCGCCGGATGTCTCAAGGCCGGACAATTTTTTATTCTGCAACGGCGGGCGTGTTGTTTGTGGTTTTGTCGATCCTTGCCGTTGCGCCGCGCACTTCCCACGCCGGGCCGGCCCAGGCGGCGAATGACGCGAAAGCTCCGGCGAACGCAAAGGAATCCGCGGTGATCGATATCACCGGTTATTGGGTTGCGCTCGTCAATGAAGACTGGCGCTGGCGCATGATTACTCCCGCCAAGGGTGATTACGAAAGCCTCCCGATCAACGCCGAGGGAAAGCGCGTGGCCGACACGTGGGATCCCGCCAAAGATCAAGCCGAAGGGAATGAATGCAAGGCGTACGGCGCGGGCAACATCATGCGCATGCCCGAACGCCTTCATATCACCTGGGCGGACGGCAATACTCTGCAGATGGAGACGGACGCCGGGATGCAGAAGCGCCTCTTCCACTTCGACGGATCGAAGTGGGAAGGGGGCGAGCCCCAATGGCAGGGTGACTCCGTCGCCAAATGGGAAAAGGGAGTTCAATATCCGGGAGAAGGAGGCGCCACCTACGGAGGTCCCAAGCCGGGCAAGGGAGGCGACCTGCAAGTGATCACCACGCACATGCGGCCCGGATATTTGCGGAAGAACGGGGTTCC
Organism: uncultured Acidobacteriaceae bacterium; assembly: GCA_964600355.1. GTDB lineage: Bacteria > Acidobacteriota > Terriglobia > Acidiferrales > UBA7541 > Palsa-295. The sequence continues at coordinate 30,242 of CAZRKW010000009.1, read as the reverse complement.
GTACAGCGAGAATGCGGTGCTCACCGAGTACTACAATGTTTTTTACCCCCACGGTCCGCAGGGCACGGGATACCTGATCCTGACGTCGATCGTCGACGACCCCAAGTACCTCACGCAGCCGTTCATCATCAGCGGTCAATTCGAGCGCGAGCCGGACGGCTCGAAGTGGGATCCTGAACCGTGCCGTCCGCTATGGCCGCTTCAGGCTACCGGAGATCCGGACAAGGACCGCTGAAAGAGGTCGCCCATCAGAGGGGGCGGCGTAATTATGGCGTTCGCAGCAACATGTTCTTGAATTATTGCGGTGAGGGAGGCTTTATGCGTTTCAAAGGGTTGAGCAAGATGTTGGCTTTACTGGGCTCGGTAACACTCCTCGCTTTGCTTTCCTATGGAGCATCGATTCAGGGAACCGTCAAAGGACCGGACGGATCGTCCTTTCAGGATGCGTTCGTCGAGGCGCAGAACGCGAAGACAAAGATAACGACGATCGTGGTTTCCGACAGTCAGGGGCACTATCGGATCGAAAAACTGCCGGCCGGGGAATACCGCGTGCAGATTCGAGCCGTCGGCTACAAAGCGGACCCGCGAACCGGCGTGAACCTCGCCGCCGATCAAAATGCCTCGTTTGATTTCGTCCTTCAGAACGGCACGGTTCGCTGGAGCGATATTTCGGTGTCGCAGGCGAAGCAGCTCATGCCTGATGCCAAGGGCAAGAACATATTCTTCGGGAACTGTTCGGTGTGCCATTCCTTCCAGAGCCGGCTTTCGGCGGTCTCTCGCGATCAGGATGGCTATAGAGACCGGATCCGGTACATGCAGCAGGCCATGCACTTCAGTTTCACGTTCAGCACGCCCGGCAGATTTGACGACGCACAGGGCGATGAGCTGGCTGCGTGGCTGGCGAGCTCGTTCGGTCCTGAAGCGACACTTCCGAAGTCCCCCGCCGCGATGCCGGGGTATAAGGACACGCTGGTCCAGTTCGGCAGTGAGGCCGCGAACATCGTGTTTGTGGAATACGACATGCCTACTCCAAGCCAGATGCCCTTCAGCGCCGCTCCTGCCAAGGACGGAAGCCTGTGGATCCCGAATTTCGGCACGAACAACAGCATCACGCGGCTCGATCCCCAGACCGGGCAGACCGAAACCTATCGTGTTCCAACGCAGGGGACCGCGGCCATTCATTCCGCTATTCCGGCTCCCGACGGCTCGGTCTGGCTCTGCCAGCAGGGCTCGAACGAAATCGGAAGATGGGACCCCAATACCAAGACGATCACCGAATATCAGGATCCGTATCTTCCCGGAAAAGAGCGCACCGAATCCGGCGGGGAAAAACATACGTGCCGCGTGGATCCCGGAGGGAACGTGTGGGCCACGGGAAGCCCGCTGACGCGTTTCGATCCCGAGACGAGAAAGTTCACGCATTTCTTTGACGTCCCGCTACAGGCCTATGGGATCGAGGCGGGTGCCGACGGCAACATGTGGTTCACCAAGCAGAGCACGAACCAGATTGGCAAAGTGGACTGGAAGACGCTGAAAGTGACGTACTACACGCCGCCGAACAGCAAGAAACTCGAGCACCCGTATCCGCGGCGCCTGGCGATCGATTCGAAAGGAATTGTCTGGGTGGGCGAGTACACGGCGGGGATCATCGATCGTTTCGATCCCAAGACGGAGGCGTTCAAGGAATACGTGTTGCCTGGCTTCAGCCCGAGTCCCTATGCAATGGGGATCGATGCGGAAGACAACGTCTGGTATTCCTCGTTCGACCAGGACGTGCTCGGGCGCCTCGATCCCGCAACCGGCAAGATCACCCTTTTTCCGTTCCCGCATCCAGAGAATACCATCCGCGAATTCTTCCGCGATCCGCAGGGGAATATGTGGTACGGCACGCCGTCAAATAACAAGGTCGGCTACTTTTACGTGACGGGTAGAAGCACCGAGCACGCCAGCAAGTAAAGATTCGGGTTCGTACTGAGCCAGCGGGCCGTATCCGGCAAATGCGGCTATGCGCCCCGCTGCCTTGCGATCGTGCTATCTCGCTAGTGGGTCCGGCCGCAGCTGGAATTTTACGACCTTGCTCGTGGTGCCCTTCCCGCCTTCCATATGCTGCGGCGCGCGCGTGGCGTAAGTGGAATACAATCCCCGGCCCTTCCATCCGGCGTTCGGATCGTCCACCCGCCCATCGAGGCTCTTCGCGAAAAAGCCCATCGGGTAGGGAACGCGCAGCGTCACAAACTTGCCGCTGGCAGGCATGAGCGCGAGAAGGGAATCCGACAAATTGCCGGTGGCGATGGGAATATTCTTGCCGAGGCCGAAAGTGTCGAACTGGTCGACCCAGTCGTAGTAGTTCGCATCCGAGCTTCCCGATTCCGTGCCTTTGAACGAGGGGCCGGGAAACGGATACATCGTCCAGCCTTCCGGGCACTGCTGGCCCGTGGCGGTGGGGCCGTTCAGCGGACCTTTGCACTTGCGGCGGTCGAAGCTCGCGAAGTGTCCGCTGGTGAGCACCGTCCACACCACTCCGTTGCGGTCGATATCCATGCCGCGCAAACCGAATCCATGCACGGCGGCTTTCGGATTGTTCCAGGGCAATTCGTAGATTTCCGCAAGCGTAGTGGCCGGCGGATTTGATCCCAGATTCAGGCGCACAATCGCGCCCGGGACTCCGATCACGGTTCCCCAGATCGATCCATCGAGCGGGCTTGGATTCACGCTGTAAAAGTTGCCGTGGATGCGCTTGTCCTTGGCCGGATCGAGCGGTTGGTCGGGCTCCGTGTAGTCGTCGCGTTTGCCGTTGCCGTTCGTATCGAGCACAAGAGCCGTCCAGCCCTGGGATTTGTCGGCGTCATGCGTTTCATCCCACGTTTTCGTATTGAGCCAGCCCACAACGTCGCGGCCGCCCGAAAACCACAGCGTGCTGTTGGCGTCTTCGGCGAACATCAGGTGCAGCGTTGCGAAACACGTGTCGATCATTTCAAACTTTCCGGTTTTTGGATCGTACACGTTGGCCTGGCGAGCGCTCGTTTCCAGAGGGAAAAGTTTTGCGGAGGGATTGTCGCCGCCCTGCTTGCAGAAGGTCGGATTCTTCTCGGGCGCGCGCACGACTGCCGCCGACCATATGCGGCCTTTCGCGTCCATCATCAAGCTGTGGACGTTGGCTTTGCTGCTCCAGATTTTCTCGTCGCCCCAATACGGCGAGGGGTCGGATATGTCCTGCGACGCCGCGTACGGCGTGTCGGCGTCGCGCACCGGCACGGGGATTTCCGCGGCCGTGTGCTTCCTCGGGTCGACGACGCTGATGAAATCGGTGCTGACCTCATGAACGCCATAGATCGGGCCGTTTGCATTCATGGCGGGGTTGCGGCGGTCGGTGGCAATCTCGTCGTGAAAATATTCCTTGCCGTTTCCCCAGTCCCACTCGGTGATCACGATGTTCCGCTCGACTCCCTGCGGGCGCGGCGGGGCCTGCTGGGGATACTCGCCGGCCGCGATGCGGTCTGTCCAATCGGCGTACATGCCGAGTGCGCCCTCGCGTCCGATGCGCGTGATCCCAGCGGTCATTTGCGAGCCCACTTGCGCCGACGATATTCGCCGGCTCCATGCCGCTACCGACGAATCGAAATGGCCGAGGGCCGGCTCTAGTTCGCGCGTCGCCTTGTCGCCAATCTGATGGCAGGATTCGCAGTTATTCACTTTGAGCTGGTCGATCCACTGGTCCTGGCTCTTCACCGACGGCGAGATGCCATTGCCGGTAGGGCCAGTGCCGGGAAAATCGGTTTTTGCCGGAAGCTTGAGAAGCGAATACCAGTACGAAGCAGGATAATAGTTCGCGGCGGCGCGGGCGTCTGGGGCGATCGTCGCCGTCAAATCAACGTCCTTGCCTGGCGCAGCCTGCACCGGCGAGGAATCAACCAGGCCGTATCCGCGCACCCACACCTTGTAATTCGCCTTTGGCAATTCAGGTATCAGGTACCGCCCTTGGTCGTCGGTGACGACAATCTTGACGTACTTCGTCGGCAGATCGGTGGTCTCGGCGATCACCCACACTCCGGCCTCCGGTCCCCGCGAGCTCGTGACCACGCCGCCGATATCGTCACTACTCACATTGACGGCTCCCGCGGCGCGCTTTGCCGCGTGCAGCTTCGGCAGTCCGACGCCTAACAACACAGCCACGCCCGCCACCAAAATCCCCGTGCACCAAACGTTCTTCCTCATGATTGCGCCCTCCCAGCTATGCTGCCTTGATCTCAGAATCATCTCAGATTGGGTGATGTCAGTAAGAAACCGTCCAGCCAAAGATGCTACTGCTCGAACACACTATTCCGGCGCAATTAGCTTGTCAATCACCCGGCTTACAGGCACCGCTTGCGAGCTCAATTCACGGGCTCACTGACGGGTGAGCAGCGGCTGCGAGAACCGAATGGGAATGCCGAAGTTCGAGCCGCCGAAACCCTTCAAGACGGCGAACGTGACTCCCACAACTTTTCCCTGTTGATTGATGAGCGGGCCGCCGGAACCTCCGGAAGTAGTCTGCGCGTCAAACACAATTTTATCCGACAGCACGTCGCCGATGTGCCCCTGGGTGATCAAGGGGCGGATGAGGTTGCGGCGCGCGAGCGAATCGAGCACCTGGGAAATATCGCTGCCTCCCTGGGTGAGGATTTGCTGCGCGGTATCTTCGTCGGTGCGCGCGAGAAGGGCGGCCAGTCCGGTGGCGTAACCCATCAGGACGATAGGCTGGCCCGGCTGCGCGGCTTCCTTGGCCGAGTCGATCGAGAGAAGAGGCCTCTTCAGGTCCTGGAGGTTTACGGCCATGGTCGCGAGATCGGTGTCTTTCGAGATGTCCTGGATTTCAGCGGTGAACGCTCGCGGATCGCCGGGGAAATATGCGTGAATGGAGGAGATTTCGGCCTGCACGCCCTCGGTCGTAAGGGACGAGAGATCGTCGCTTTTCCACCACGGCTCGGCCACGTGCCGGTTCGTAATCACCCGGCCGCCCGGCCCGGCCAGGAATCCCGTGCCAAACACATCCATCTTCACTTCGGGTCCGCGTCCATCGAGCGTCACGATTGGGTTGCCGGTGCTATCCTCGATCGGCTCGCCCTGTGGGTTGAGTCCGGCGTAGCGAAGCCGCTGTCCCGCTTGCGTATTCCGAAATGCTACGGAGACGTGCAGGAGACACACGCTCTGCACGTCGGTGGGAATGAGGCTTTGAGCGGAGCCGCGTTCCTGCTCGACGCGCTTGAGGCGGGCGTTCGTGTCGGCCAGTTCCTTCACCAGGTCGGTCATTTCGTCGGAACTGGCATTGGCCATCTTCGATTTCAGATCGGCAGCGTGCTTCTGCAATTCCTCTGGGGCGGGGGCCACTGCGGTTTCCGAACCCTGCTCCGCCCGGAGCCTCCGGGCCTCGGCGATAAGCCTTTCCTGCCGAAGGATGCCGCCCTCAAGACCGGCAATGATCTTATTGGCCTGCTTCGTTTCCTTTTGGGCGCTGTGGGCGAAGAGGAAATAGAATCCCGCCATGACGGCTACCACCGCAAATACGGCGGCAAAGCCGATCTTCAGGCGGCGGTCCAGAGAAAAAGCGTCGTTCGTCATTTTCTCGGTTACCGCGAGCGCCTCGAAAGCCGTATGCGCCATGTGCTGGCCTTCTTCGGCCACGCGCAGCTTATCGGCGAGGTCCTTTTCCCTGTGGAGTGCCCGCAACTGCGAGCGTATCCGCGCGAGGAGTTCGGCTTGATCCCACGGCTGGGAGATGGCATCGTCCGCGCCAAGGTCGAGAGCCTCCGCGCGCTCTTCGGACTGGCTGGCGGCCCGGGCGGCGGCGAGCAAAATCACGCGGACGCCGGCGGTAGCAGCGGAGCCGCGAATCGTCGCGAGAATCGAGTGAGCATCGTGATCGAGCGTGGCTGCGTCGATCAGGATTACGTCCGCGCCGGATTGGTGAACGGCCGTGAGGAGTTCTTCGGCGCCGGCAAAAACGGAAGCTTCGTATCCGGCAGAGCGAAGCGCGGAAAGAAGCTTCTCGCGGGTTGCGGGATCCGCCCCAAGAACGGCAATCTTTTCGGGAGTGTTATTCATGGCGTGGAGAGCCAGACTGTCCTAGCGATCGCGGCCCGCTTCCAATTATATAGAGGAAGCGCAACCGCCGGAAGTTTCATAATAATAGGAAGCGGAGGAGCTGTTGGACGACATCGAACGATTGAATCAGCGGATCGTGCGCTGCCGGAAATGCCCCAGGCTGGTGGCATATCGCGAGAAGGTGGCCCGCGAAAAGCGACTGGCCTTCCGCCAGTGGGAGTACTGGGGCAAGCCCATTCCGGGTTTTGGCGATCCTCAGGCGAAGCTCCTCATTTTAGGGCTGGCGCCCGCGGCGCATGGCGCCAACCGCACAGGGCGAATGTTCACGGGAGACCGGTCGGGAGACTTTCTCTACCAGGCACTGTATCGCACGGGCTTTGCGAACCAGCCCACCTCCACCGACCGCAGCGATGGGCTCAAGCTCAGGAATGCTTACATTTCCGCCGCAGCGCGTTGCGCGCCTCCCGCAAACAAGCCGCTGCCATCTGAGTTGGACAATTGCCGGCCTTACCTCGAAGCGGAACTAGGCCTGCTGCGCCCGGGGGCGATTCTCGCGCTGGGCGGCATTGCGATGCGCGTGTATCTCGGCATTTTGAAGCGGAGCGGCAAGATCAAGGGCTTTGCGGCGTTTCCGTTGCGGCACGGGGCGAGCTACGACCTGGGAGTCGATCTTCCGCGATTGTTCGTCTCGTACCACCCGAGCCAGCAGAACACCTTCACCGGAAAATTGACCGAGAAAATGATGGAGAGCGTCCTGCACGGCATTCGCCAGTTCCTCGGCGACGCGTGAATCAGCGGGGGGAAGGCCCCTTTATTTGACACTCTTGCGGAGCGCCTGCTAGCCTGCATGGGACGCCACGGTCCCCTCCGCGCCCACGCCGCATGAGCAGCGAGCCAAATCACCCGCCCGGCAACCAGCCCATCATCGAATTTCAGAAAGCGCATTACCAGCTCTCCAACGGGAAAGTTCTGCTGAAGGAAGTGAGTTTCGCGGTGCCTCGCGGCGAGACTCTGGTTTTGCTCGGGCGCAGTGGCGCCGGAAAAACCACCGCGCTGAAATTGATCAATCGCTTGCTCGAGCCTAGCAGCGGGCAGGTCTGCGTCGAAGGGCGTTCGACGGTTGACTGGGACCCGATCGCGTTGCGGCGCAGAATCGGCTACGTGATTCAGGAAGCCGGATTATTTCCGCATTACACTGTGGAGCAGAACGTTTCGCTGGTGCCGCGCCTCGAAAAGTGGCCGGCCGACCGCATCGAAGCGCGGCTGAAGGAATTATTTGCGCTCGTCGGGCTGGACGCCCCCGAATTTCGCTCGCGCTATCCGCATGAACTCTCCGGCGGTCAGAGGCAGCGGGTGGGCGTGGCCCGGGCGCTTGCGGCCGATCCCCCCATTTTGTTGATGGACGAGCCCCTGGGCGCGCTCGACCCTCTGACCCGCGGCGAAGTCCGAAGCGAGCTCCACGATTTGCAGAAACGCTTGAAAAAGACCGTGGTCATCGTCACGCACGATATTGCGGAAGCACTGCTGCTGGGCACGCGAATTGGCCTGATGGAAACGGGCGAGCTGCGAGGAATCTATTCATCGGATGAATTTCTCCATGCCACCGAACCCATCGCGGCCGGCTACGTAGCGCAACTCAAGATGATCAAGGAAGCCGGAGAGCAGAAATGAAATTAGCGGCATTTCTTTCTCAACATGGAGGCGAAATTGTCCAGGCCACGCTCGAACATGTATGGCTGGTGGCCCTTGCCATGCTGCTGGCGATCGCGATAGGAGTGCCCTTGGGGATTCTGGTGGCGCGCCGGCCGTGGCTCTCGAAGCCGATCCTGGGCAGCGCGAACGTTGCGGAGACGATCCCGAGCCTGGCGCTGTTCGGTTTTCTGCTGCCGATTCCGTGGCTGGGCGATCGCGCCGATCGCGTGGCCATCGCCGCGCTGACTTTGTACGCGCTGCTGCCGATCATCCGCAACACGGCCACGGGAATCTCTGGCGTTGACCGCTCTGTGCGCGAAGCCGCACGGGCCATGGGCATGACCGAGCGGCAGATCCTGCTGCGGGTGGAATTGCCTCTTTCGCTTTCGACCGTGATTGCCGGAATTCGCGTGGCTACGGTCCTTACGGTCGGCGTGGCCACGATTGCGGCGGCGGTCGGCAGCGGAGGATTAGGCGAGTTCATTTTTCGAGGCCTGGCAATGGTCAACAATCCGCTGATCATGGCCGGAGCGATACCCGCGGCCCTGCTTGCCCTGACGGCGGATTTCGGCCTCAGCCTGCTCGAACGGAAGCTGCGTCCCGCGAGATGACAATCGGATGAACGCGCAACGGAGCCGGCGTTTTGTTTCTCTCGTCCTGTTGCTGGCTGCGTGCATCGCGGCATGCGGGGGAGTCAGCAGAAATACCATCGTTGTCGGCTCGAAAAATTTTCCGGAGCAGGCGCTGCTCGGCGAAATCCTCGCCCAGCAAATTGAGGCGCGGACGCACCTGCGCGTCGAACGCCGGTTCTACCTTGCCGGAAGCTTCATCTGCCAGCAGGCCATGCTGGCGGGACGCATCGACACCTACGTGGAGTACACCGGCACGGCGTTGACCGCGATCCTGCACGACCCGGTCTCGCGCGATCCAAGCGGCGTTTTCGGACAGGTGCGGACCGAGTACCAGCAGCGTTTCAACTTTAAGGTACTGCCCTCCCTCGGTTTCGACGACACGTTTGCAATCGTGATCCGCGGAGAAGACGCGCGCCGGCTGCATTTGAAGACTTTGTCCGAGGCGGCGCGGTTCACGCCCCAATGGCGTCCCGGATTCGGCTACGAGTTTATGGAGCGCGAGGATGGCTATGCGGGGCTCGCGCGTGTGTATGGACTCCAGTTCGCCGCAAAGCCTCGCGTTCTGGACCTGGGGCTACTTTACCGCGCCTTGTTGGATAAGCAGGTAGACCTGATCGCTGCAAACTCAACCGACGGATTCCTCTCCGCGCGGGACCTCACTGTATTGGAGGACGACAAGCATTACTTCCCGCCTTATGAAGCTGTGCCGATTGTGCGCGGTGATACCCTGGCGCACTTCCCGGGATTGCAGGGCGCCCTTGCGGAGTTGGCCGGGAAAATATCGGACGAAGAAATGCGAAAGATGAATTACGCAGTGGTGGCGGAGCAGCGCGACATCAGCGAAGTCGCGCGAGAATTTCTTCGCTCGAAGAGCCTGTTCTGATCGTTCACCGCGAAGGCAAGTATGTGTGCCTGGGCCGTTAGTCGGATTCCTGCAGGCGCTTGAAGTGAGCTTCCAGGGCGGCACAATATTCGCGGCCCGCGGCGAGTTCGGCTTGCAGCCGCTTTACAAGAAGTTCAAGGCGGACAATCTCGTTGCGGAGCTTGTGAACCTCGGCAGGCTGCGCCGAGGCCACCGGAGCGGCAGCGGGGGATTTGGCGGCCAGGGCAACCGCCCTCGCCGGCTCGATGCGTGCTGGAGCCGGACTGGGGGCAGATTCGACTCGTTGCGGAGGCGCGGCTTGCGCAGGCGGCGTCGCGGCCGGACTTGTCGAGAACAGATCGCTGAGCGCCTCCGCCTGCGGGCGCGAGGATAGTGTTGCAGTAGCGCTGCCGTTGGCCAGGAGTCCTGGATGCTTCGCGCCAATCAATCCCTTCACCCGCGCAATCAAATCCTGAGGCTGGAAGGGCTTTCGAATTAATTCGTCCGCCTTCACGGTCATCGCTTTTTCGGCCACCGACTGGTTCACGATTCCCGACATCAGAATCACGGGAATCTTGCCGAGATGTTCATGCTGCCGCACGAACTGGCAGACCTCGTAGCCGTCCTTGTCCGGCATGATCACGTCGGTGATCACGGCGTCGGGCGCGGTCTCGGCGAACTGTGCCAGGGCCGAAGCGGCGTCGGCGCAGGTAACGACGTGGATGTTTTCCTTGCGGAAAGCTATCTTGATCACTTCCCGCATGGTCGCGCTGTCGTCAATGAAATAGACTGTCGGCACGCGGGCCGCAGTGAGGGTTTGCGTTTCGCTCATGACGGCTCCTCCACTTTGTCGCGCTCGATTTCGTCGAATTCGCGCATGGCATCGAGCAGAAGATCGGTGGCCGACCGCAGCACGGTTCGCTGCACGGCCGTGGACCCATACACGAATTTGTAAACGCCGCTGATCGTACCCTGGCACGTGCGAATGATTTCGGTAACGGCCTCATCGCCGAACAATACGCCGCATTCGGCGTGGAAAATTTCTCCGCCCTCAAAAAATATGATTCCGTCCGTGTCGTCCGCGTTGATGTGCAAGGCGCCCGACTGGCGGGATTGCCCGAGCATTTGAATCACGCCGGGAAGGTCGAGGTGCAGCAGGCTGCCGCTGAGATCGGTTTCCGCTTTGGAAAGCATTTGCGTAGGCTGAAAGCCCTGGTGGCGGCTGATCAGGAAGCTCTTCACGTGCGCGGCAATTTCGGAAGGTTCGCGCCGCCGGTCGACGTAATCGTCGCAACCCGCGCGGTAAGCCTCGAGCAGCGCCTGGTCGCCATCGTTGCCCACGGCGATCAGCGGGATCGTGGCGGTTTTCGGGTCGCGGCGAAGAATGGGCGCCATTTCGAGGGCTCCCATTTCGCGAAGGTTGGTGGCGCAAAGGATCGCGGCAGGCGCATTCCATTCGAGCATCGTCAGCGCATAGGAGCCCTGCGAGCACGGAACAACATCGAAGCCCTGTTGCTTGAGCGCGTCGCCGACGCGTTTCGAAAAATAGACGTTGCTGTCGATCAGCAGTACGCGCGGCCGGCTTGCCGAAGGATTCACGACTGGCCCTCCGCTCGCGATGATTCCGCGTTCGTTTCCAACGCTTTCGCAAGCGCGCGGAGGTCGAGTACGTCGATGGCCTCTTCCCCTAAAAGCAGACTGCCGCAAATGTAGCCCGGCGCTGCTTGCTCAGCCGGCCGGATCTCGCCGGCGACTAATTCGGATTCGCCGTTCACCGGAATCGCGACCAATTCCCCCGATTCCGCGGCACTACCATCCGCAATCAGATAAAAGAGATTCGCGGACGACTTGCGCCCACCCACGATGTCGCTCGCGTTGCAGACCGGCACGATTTTTCCCCGGCGGATGATGACTCCCGAAACCATGCTCGTCGTATGCGGAAAACGGTGCAGCCGAACGGGCGGTGACAATTCAGCCACGAGGTTGGCAGGAGCGGCGAAGCGCCGCTCACCGATGCGTACGAGCACGAATGATTGCCGGGATTCCGGAGCCGCTGTCGGCGTCGCGTTCATTGACGCGTCGATCGGCGCGTTCACAGGCGGGCACCCTCGAGTTCGCGTTGCGACGCCTGATGTGCCGCCTCTTCAAGGCGCCAGAATTCCTGCGACGTGAGGAAGCCGGCCGGCTGGACGACCGGTATCACATGGTCGTCGATGTAAGTGAGCCCTCGATACCACCGGCGCTCTTCTCCCGTGAAAGCTCTTGGAAGAGGATACGCCGCAGAAATCTCGGTCATCCGGTCGATCCGGTCCACCAGAATCGCGGCGCGAAGCTGCCGCAGAATCAGGACTAGTGCGGGCCGCGAGCCGGGGAGGCCAAAATGCTGCGCGGCATTTACCACGTAATATTTTTGCCGGGCGCGATCGATCGTGTGACGAACCTTGGGCAGGTCAGGGCAGTCGATTTCATTGGCCGTGCCGGAAAGACTGTCGGTACTGCGAATTTCCTGGACGTCGCTTGCGGCTATGGCAAAGGTCTGGTTCGAAACCGAGAACAGAATGATCGCTTCCGACGGTCCGCTGCGGCGCTCCTTCGCCGGTTCGAACGTGGCGAATTTCATCGGACTCCCGCCGGCGCCAGTTGGCACAATCTGGTAACGTGCTGCACAATCGCCGCGCTGATGGAGTCCAGCGGCAAAACCTCGTCCACCGCTCCCGCTTTGATTGCTTCGCCCGGCATGCCAAAAATTGTGGAACTGGCTTCGTCCTGCGCGATCACGTAGCCGCCGTGGGCCTTCACCGCTTTCGCGCCCTTGGTGCCGTCATTTCCCATGCCGGTCAGAATCACTGCTACGGCGAAAGTGCGGGCGTATTCGGCGGCGGATTCCAGCGCCATGTCCGCGCTGGGGCGGTAGCGGTGGCCTTCGACGGACGAATCCGCATCGAGACGCACGTTTCCCACCGGAGATATCCGCAGATGGTGGGATCCGGGACACAGATAAACGATTCCGGGTTTGGCGGATTCGGTTGCGTGCAGTTCTTTGACAGGCAACGCGGAGATTTCAGCCAGCTGCTGCAGAAATTGCTTCGTGAACGTGGCCGGCATGTGGAGCACCAGCAAAACAACGCTAGGAAAATCTCCCGGCAATCCGGCGACCACCCGCGCCACCGCCGCCGGACCGCCCGTGGAAGCTGCGATCACGACGAAGGGGAACTTCGCTTTGTTTCGCGGAGCAGTGTCTCTCTTTTCATCTGCTTTCTTCGCGGCGAGGCAGGGCGCCTGCGTCCCCGCTCGGCTCGCCGTACGGATCACGCGAACCTTTGCCGCTCGCTTGAGCTTTCGCGTGATCTCCTCGCGAATTGTCTGCATGTCCAGGTCGATCGCGCCCGTAGGTTTGGGCACGCAGTCGATCGCTCCCAGTTCCAGCGCGCGCAGGGCGGATGCAGCGTTCTTTCGGGCCGCGGAGCTGACCACGACGATGGGCCGGGGATTCTGCGACATGATGATCTCGATTGCCTCCAATCCATTCACGTGCGGCATCTCGATATCCATCGTGATCACATCGGGCCGCAGCGATTCGGCCAGCGCCACCGCCTCGCGGCCGTCGCCCGCCTGGCCGATTACTTCCAGCTGCGGATCCGAGTGAATGATTTCCCGGAGCACTTTGCACATGAACGGGGAATCGTCGACGATCAGCACCCGCGTCTTTTTGAGGTCGGTGTTGGCCATGTCAATCCTGCTGCGCCGCCACACTGTCGATGGGTCGCCCCAGCATCGCATTCGCGCCGATCAGGTTCTCGACCACCGATAGCAGTTGGTCTTCCTGCACCGGCTTTGTCAGGAATCCAGCCGCGCCTTCTTTTACGGCGCGATCGCGGTGTTTTGCTCCCGCACGCGACGTGACGACGAGAACGGGAATCTGCCACGTCGAAGTGTCTTGCCGCAGGTGCGCCATCAGCTCGTAGCCATTCATGCGGGGCATTTCGAGGTCGGTGATAAGCAGGTTGCAGCCGGCTCCGGCGATGATTTCCGCCGCTTCGAGACCGTCGGAGGCGAGCCGCACGCGATAACCCGCTTTTTCGAGCATTCTCCCCACAAACTTCCGCACGCTGATGGAATCGTCCGCCACCACGATGACGCGTTCGTCCGCAACGGGATCGATCGCTTCCGCTGGAATCTGCCCGCTCGCCACCGCTTCCGCGCCCGGCGCAAAGACGCGTGCCGCCGGTGACGCCAGGGACTGACCGCGCTGCTCCGCTGCTTCCGCGGAGACAAGCCTGTTCAAATCGATCAGCAGAATAAGGCTGCCGTCCGGCGCGATCGTCGTGCCGGGGAAAAGTTTGACGCGCCGCAGGTATGCACCGAGGCTCTTAATGACGATTTCGTCCTTGCCCAGCACCTCGTCGACAACGACGCCCACCTGCTTGCCAGCCACCTTTACGATGACCATGTGGAAATAGCCGTTCGTCGGATCGAGCGGCGGTAGGCCGAGTTGCAGGTCGAGGCGCACGACCTCGGTAACCACGTCGCGCACCCGCGTGAGGAGCTTGCCTCCCACATCCTCGATGTCGTAAGCGCGCAGACGGCGGATTTCCTCGATCATCGCCAGCGGAAGAGCGAACACGAGCTTTCCGCAGCGCACGAACAGCGCCTGCGAAATGATCAGCGTCAGCGGCACTTTCACTGTAAAGCAGGCACCGCGGCCCGTTTCCGAGCGAACTTCGATCTCACCGTTCAAGGCCTGCACGTTCGAGCGGACAACATCCAGCCCCACGCCTCGCCCCGCAAGCTCGGAGGTGGTGGCAGCCGTGGAAAAGCCGGGACGGAACAGGTATTCGCGGAGCTCGCGTTCGGAAAGCTGCGAAGCGACGACAGGAGATGCCGCATTCGATTCCACGACGCGCTGACGAATGCGTTCGTAGTCGATGCCGCGGCCGTCATCTTCCACTTCGATGAAAATATGGTTTCCACGATGGTATGCGCGAACCGAGACACGTGCTTGAAGCAGCTTTCCCGAGGCGAGCCGTTCGTCGGCGCTCTCAATTCCATGAGCGACCGCGTTGCGCACGAGGTGAATCAGGGGATCGGAAATATGCTGGATGATGTTGTTGTCGAGCTCGGTCTCGGCGCCTTCGAGAGCCAGTTCCACCTGCTTCTCCGCTGCTTTGGAAGCGTCGCGGGCCGTGCGTGTAAGCCGGGTGTAGAGGTTGCCGATGGGCACCATGCGCGCGGCGGTAATTTCGTCCTGGAGGTGATGCGCGAGTTTGGTGAACTCGTCGATGTCCGCGTCCACGCGGCCCATGAAACCGCCGAGTTGCGTGAGGACCTCGTTCACGTCCGCGGAAATCTCCGTGAGCGAACGCGACAGTATGTTGAAGTCGTCGTAGCGATCCATCTCCAGCTCGCTGAATTCGAGCAGATCGCTCGACATCACCGGTGATGCAGGCGGAAACCCTCCGCGGAACTTGTCCATCTGCGGCGGGTGGCTGCCGGGAACGAGCCTGGGCTGGATGCGGTTGAACTCGTGCTTTTCCTGGAACTCGGAAACCTTGCCTGCCAACCGGCCCTTGGAGAATGTCAGCACGTCGATGAGCTTCGAGAGCTCCGAGAGGCGCCCAAGCATGCGCGTGCGGTTGATCACAAGCTCGCCGACGGCGTTCATCATGCGGTCGAGGCGTTCGAGTGAGATGCGGACCGAGTGCGATTGTGGCAGGGGTTGCGCCGTTGCCGGGTGAACTGGTTCTGCCGGTGCGGCGGCCGGAGTTTCCGCCCGGGCAGCGCTGGCCGGCGTGGAGGGTGGCTCGTCGGCAGTGGCGCCAGAGCCTTCCGTGGGCATGAGTGCCGCGATTCGCCCCAGCAGCGGATTGACGGCGGCTTCCATTTCCTGGGAGCTTTGCCATTGACGATGGAGGAACTTCTTCAGGACGTCGACTGTCTGAAGGCAAAGGTCGATGAGCGACGCGCAGGGATGCAGCGTTCCATCCCGCAGGCAGCCAATCAGGTCCTCGACGCGGTGCGCGATGGCCGCGAGACGGTGCAGGCCCACCTGCGCCGCCGAGCCTTTGATCGTATGTATGGAGCGGAAGAGCCGGTTGATATCTTCGGGATTCGGATGGCTTTCGAGAACCAATAGGCATTCCGTGATTGTCTGGAAATGTTCTTCGGCTTCCGGAAGGAAGAACTCCAGAACCTCGGCGGGCACTTCCGAGTCCTCAGGTAGTTCCGAAACGAGGGGCGGAGCGAAAAATGCTTGAGGGGAACGATCGCTCGCGGCTTCATTCCCATACGCCTGAGGCGGCCGTGCCCCTTGTGGCTCCGAGGCGCCGCCGCTTTCTTGCGACGGCGGCGCGGGAAAGGCAAAGGCGTGCCGCTGCTTGAACTCGCCGATGTCTTCGATCGTTTCCTGGCCGCTCGAGCTGATCTGAAGGAGATCGAACTCCAGAACTGAAATCGCTCCGGAAATAAACTCGGTAAGCGGGCCCAGCATTTCGGCCCCGAGCGTCGTGTTCATGGCGTAATGGAAAATATGCGCCATTTTCGCGGCGACTTCGGAAAAGTGCGGGTAGCCGTAACTCGCTGACGTGCCGGCCAGCGAATGTGCCGAGATGTATAGTTTTTCGATATCCTCCGGGCGGGCCTGCGCCTCCTGCAGGAGCCCGGAATATTCGCGCAGATATTGAAGGTGTTCGGACGATTCCTGGAGGAACAGTTCCACCCCCTCCTGGCTCGGCCCGTTCACTGGCGCCCCCCTGCCAAAACGAGCGCGGGACGCGGTTCGGCCATCGCCGGTTTGCGATAGATGCGGCAATCGCCGTGAACGATCGGTTCGAAATTCACGGGAACGTTCGAAAGCGTCTCGGAATGCCCCAGCAGAAAATAGCCGCCCGGCTCAAGCGCTTCGTAGAAGCGGCGGAGGATATCGAGGCGGCGTTCCGGGGAAAAATACATGAGCACATTCATGCAGAAAATGCAGTCCACCTTGCCGACGTACTGCGCCTCGGCAAGATTCATTCGCGCGAAGGAGATCATGCGCTGGAGGCGGGGTTTCACCTGGAAACCCTGTTTTACGGTTGTGAAATAGGCGTCGATCTGGCCGAGCGGCATGTTGAGCAGGCTCCGCCGGGAATAGATTCCGCGTTCGGCATGGCGCAACGCCCGCCGGCTGATATCGGTGGCAAGAATTTCGACGCTCCATGATTCCGCGTACTTCAGCGTCTCGCAAAGGGTGATGGCGATCGAGTACGGCTCTTCACCGGTCGAGCAACCGGCGCTCCAGATGCGCAGCGTCCGCGGGCTCCGCCAGAGCTTTCGTTCGTGTGCTTCCACGAACACTCTCTGTTCGAGCGCGCTGTAGATGGCGGGATAGCGGAAGAACGAAGTCTCCTGCGTGAGCAACCGTTCCAGCAGCGCTTCGTAATCGGCGCCCGATGTGCGGATGCGCGAGAGCAATTCCGCGGCTCCAGCCAGCCCCTTTTCCTCGATGTAGTCGTGGATGTGCGTGGAGAAAAAGCGTTCGCGGGACGCGTCGAATAGAATCGCCGAGCGCTGCTCGATCAGCGAACGAATCTCGGCCGATTGCGATTCGGAGAGCGGCGCATTAGTGAGGGATTGCGATTTCATTTCCGGCACTCGTGTTGAAAATCTTTACGTGCCCACGTCTGTTCGATCAGCGAGGCGCGCCAACGGGCGCGGCTGGTTGCAGCGCCTCCTCGACATTCGCCGGACGCCCCGATTGCGAGCGGAACTGGGCGAGCGCGTCGTTAAGCTGCTCTGACAGACGGACCATGTGTCCCACCGTCGAAGCCGTCTGGCGCGCGCCCTGCGTGGTCTCGCGCGTGATGCCGGAGATGATCTGCATGGCGTTCGCGACGCCTTCGGTGCCGCGCACCTGCTGCTTGGACGCGAGGGAAATTTCCTGCACGAGTTCGGCGGACTGCCGGACGACGCTCGAAATCGCTTCGAGTGCCTTGCCGGCTTGATCGGCCAGGCCGGTGCCGACTTCCACTTCGCGCGTGCCCTCTTCCATCACGACCACCGCCTCGTTTGTCTCCGCCTGAATGGCTTTGATCAAGGCCGCGATGTCTTTGGTGGCGCTACGGGAGTGTTCGGCGAGCTTGCGGACCTCGTCGGCGACGACCGCGAATCCGCGGCCCGCCTCGCCTGCGCGGGCCGCTTCAATGGCCGCGTTCAGCGCGAGAAGGTTGGTCTGCTCGGTGATGTCGTTGATCACGTTGATGATTTCGGAGATTTCAAGCGAGCGGTCGCCCAGCGATTTGATTTTCTTTGCAGTGGCCTGCACGGAAGCGCGAATACGCTGCATGCCTTCGAGCGTGTCGCGGACCGCCCGGTTGCCTTGCTCGGCGGCGTCGAGCGCGCGGCGCGCGGCTTCGGCGCTGGCTTCGGCGTTGTTGGAGACTTGCTTCATCGAGACCGTCAGCTCTTCGACGGCGGAAGATGTGTTGGTGATTTCCTGGTCCTGCTGCGTGGCGCCTTCCGTCATATCGTCGGCGGCTTCGAGGATTTGGTTGGCGCTGGTGCTCACGTCGATCGCGGCTTTGCGCACGCGCTCGAGCACCTTGGTGAAATTGTCGAGCATGAAGTTGACGGAGTCGACCACGTTGCCGAGCGCGTCGCTCGTGACTTTGCCCCGGATCGTCAGGTCGCCGCGGGCCACCAGATTGATGGTGTTCAGCAGGTCGGTGATACTTCGCTGCAACGATTCCTGGCTCTGTTGATTGGACATCGCGTGGGCTACCTTGGCGGCGCTTCGGTTACAGTTTTCGGCGATGACCCCAAACTCGTCGCGGCTCTTGATCTCCACGCGGGCACGCGCGTCGCCGCTTGCGAGGCGCTCGGAAAATTGCGCGAGCTCGGAAGCTGGCTTCAGCACGCGCGAACTCAGCACCATCACCAGCGATACAACGGCGGCGAGCGCGAGGGCGACTGCGCCAAGCAGAGCGGTAGTTGCGGCGGCTGGCAGCGAGGCCGCATTGAGCAGCGATTGCCCGGCCGAATTCCTTCCCGCGTGGAAGGCGAGGCCCAGCACGCCGGCGAGGGCGGCAGCGGTCCAGGTGACCAGCAGCCAGATTGTGGAACTCAAGCGAGTCTTCATAACTTCCTCCCAGGAACTTGTGCGCCACGCCGCGGCCTGCCCGCAGCGCAGAGCAAACTGCTTAAATTACGGGAACCTGAAATACCTCGAGCAAGCGCTGCACGTCGACCACGAGCGCAAGCCGATCGTCATGCCGCAGCATCCCGCGGCAATGCGGCAAATTGGCCGGAGCCTGGTCGATCAGGCCTTCCTCGGCCGCGGAGTGCGTGCCGATCACTTCGTCCGCCGCGATTCCCAGGTGCACATCGTCGCTGTGCGTTTCGCCCTTCAATACCGCGACCACCACATGCTTCGGGAGCAATCCAGGGCGGCGAACCTCGGTGAAGGCGATATCCACAAGCGGCACGATCGTTCCCCGCAGATTGAAAACCCCCAGGAGAAATGCCGGAGCGAGCGGGACGCGCGTAAGGCTGGGCCAATCGACCACTTCCTCGACTTGCAGCACGGAAAGGCAGAAGCGCTCCCGGCCGGCGCGGAACACGCAATACTGGCGCTCGGGGCGCCGGTCTTCCATCGCGATATCGGTATCGCGGACTTCGCCTACAAGTCCCTCGGACAAGCCGGAACTGTCGGCGCGAAATTCCATCACGCCAGCTTTTTCACGGCACTGATGAGTTCATCGGGCGTGAAGGGCTTTGCGACGAAGCCATTGGCCCCCTGTTGCAATCCCCAGTAGCGATCGCTCGGCGCTGTTTTGGAGGTCACCAGAATCACGGGAATCTTTGCGTAGGATTGGTGATTCTTCAAGTCGCGGCACGCTTGAAATCCGTTCCGCTTGGGCATCACCACGTCGAGCAAAATGACGTTGGGACGCTCGTCCTCGATCGCCTCTTCCAGCTTGGTAGGGTCTGAAATGGCAACCGATTGATAACCGCCCTGCGTCAGCAACGATTGAAGCAGCCTGGTCTCTGCCAGCGAATCATCGACAACCAAGACCTTCTTCACCACAGCGGAATCCCCCTTAGAGTGAAACGACGACTGAACCGAAGACTGAATCGACGATTTAACCGGGCCACACGTAGCCCGGCAAGAAGAGTGCAACTCAAAAGCCACCCTTTGCGGCGCTGTCTGATATGACAACAGCGTTTATGCTATGAAATAAATGGAGTTATATGAGGCTTGGCTGGTTCAGACTTTCTGGGCAGGGCGATGCGCCGCGGTCTCTGTCTCAGCCTGAGATGGCTTCTCACCGGCCCGCATTTCCGAGTCCAGCGATGAGAATCGCTGCATAATCTCATTGAGACGCAGGGCCATGGTGTGAATCGTCTGAATTTGATCGCGCGTCTCGTCCATGGCCTTTCGTGGCGCGAGCAGGAGCAAATCCGCGTTCCCCAGCACGGAGGTGAGAGCGTTGTTTACATTGGGACGCATGTCGAGCATGTAACGGCCAAGGACCGCGTGGTTTTGAGATTCCAGGGCCAGTCGTTCGGCGCGATGCGCCCGCCCGAGCGCCTGAACGCGGCGCAGCATTTCACTCGCGAGAAGGATGAGTGTGTTCGTCCAGCCTTCCCGCCGCGGCAGCACTAGCAGATTCGGATACTCGCTGCGGAGACCCGCGATTCCGTTTTCTTCTTCGGTCACGCAAATGACAGGTTTGGGCTTCGTGCTGCCAAGCGAGCTGAGGATGGCCGATTGCCTGCGGGAAACGAATTCGACGATGAGAAGGTCGCAGCGGACGGCGCTGGAGGACTGCCATACCTCGTGTGTCGCGAGGGTGATTTCGGGAACGCTGCGTTCGACCTGCCAGCGGGCCACCACACCGCGGCCAAATTCCGCATCGTCGGAAACGAGCAGAACGCTCGGAGGAGCCAAGCGGTTTTCCGGGGCGTCCTCTCGTTGGGTCACGGCTGAAGCTTCTCTGCTTCTTCGATGAAGGAAAGCAGTCTCTTCGTGCTGATGCCCAGATTGACGGCCGCTTCTGTATTCTTCGATCGCTTGGCCTGTTCGACCCGCCCCTGGAAATAGGAAACCTCTCCGCGCGCGAGGGCGAGCGCCGACGCCAGCGAGCCTTCTTCGCCGGATCGTTTTCGCTGGTCCATCCCCACAGCCAGCAGCGCTCGTGAAACGACGGCGCGGCGCAAGTCTTCCGATTCCTGAGTGCCTTTACTCACGAAGGCGGCTACCTCCCACGAGGAGAGCAGCACCTTGGTGTCCTGGAGAATGATCGTGGACATCGACCGCCCGCGCGAGGGCGGCGCCGCTATTAATTGTTCCCAGATCGCTTCGAGACACTTGTCCGCCTCCGCAGCCCCCGTGGGTGAAGCGGGAGAAGACGATGCGGCATTCGACGCACCTGCCGCGGTGGCGCGTTCCCTTGGCGCCGCAGGCGCAGAAGGCCCCGGCTCATTTGCTTGCAACACAGCACCGGCATCCTCGGGTGCGTTTGCCGGCGCAACGGATGTTTCCTTCGCATTCGCAGACAAGGGCTCCTGCTGCGCGGGCGCAGCTGCATGTGCGGTTGTTGGCCTGCTATCGAGCGGACAGTAGCGGCCGAGCGCTTCCTCGAGGTCCGTCCGCAAGGCCAGAAGCTGCTCAAATGACCGTGTCACCGAGCTCTCCGTATAGTCCTTCTGGAAGGGCTGCTTCCAGTTGGCGCAGAATTGGCGAAGGTGGCCGGTAGTTTCGGCGGCCGAAAAGCCCGCCCTGCGGCAATCGACGACTTTTACTCCTTTTGCTTCAAGCTCCTCGATTGCCCCGCGAACCGCGCTCAAATCGGCGTGCAACACCCGAATGAAGGTCCGCCGAAGAAGAAAGTTAAAGCGGCAGAACGCAACCAAAGCCGCCGGGTCGTAGAACATGCAGCCGGCCGAATCCTTGAGCAGACGGCCTTGTTCGAGGAGTCCATTCTCCATGACGTCGCGCAGGCTGTCGCAGCCTTCAAGGCGATGCAGAATCTTTTCGAGCGGCTCGCACCACTCGAGCGGCGTGGCATCCGCGGCGGTCAGAACCGGCTGCAGGACGCGCGCGACATCTGCGAGTTGAATCTCCTGCCGGTAGAGTTCTTCGGGCGCGCACAGCGCGAAATACTGCACCAGCAGCCAATCCACCTTGTCGCGGTCGACCGTGGACTTCTCCGGCTTCCGGAGTTGCCGCTGAATGAACGCGCGGAGGCTCGGTTCACTGGCATGGAGGGTCGCCGGGGGAACCTGCCGAAGCTGGTAGGCGAGAAGATGGTCGTCAATCGTATCGAGCCATTTGAGATCCCGGTCGAAGATGCTGCGCGTCGGCCTCGCCGGAGGCACTTCGCCGGCGGGATAAGGCAGCGGAGCCAGGTCGAATTCGATGGTCAGGGTGGCATAGAGCGGGTAAGCGAGCCGCGCTTCGGCCCAAAGCGCAGCCAGGTCCGCATTGCTCAAACCAGCCGGGCCAGAGCCCCCGCGCACGTCGGGCGGATGCATTGTGGGGCTAGAGGTGGACTGGCTCACGGTTTGATAATCCAGTTCTCGACTTCGCTCTCGAAGCGAGCGGCGACGGCTTTCCGGCCCCCGTCATAGCGCACGGCTACGACCGTGGCGCGAACGTCGAGCGAATGATCGGAGGTGGCAATATGAATGCGGTCCTCAAATTCCAGCGGCAGAGACGAGCCGAAGAGGACTTCCTGAGAGGTGCCGAATTCGATCACCGTGCGTTCCTGCAAACGTTGCCGGCCCACGCTCATCGTCGAGAGCTGGACGGGAATCCGCACGGGCGAAGCGCTGGGAAAAAGTTCGGCGAGTTTGTCGACGCATGCCGGAACATCAAGAACCGTCCCCAATTCCGTTTCGTATGGCAATTCGGCCCCTTTTCGAGATCCGCGATCTCTCCGCGGCGTGCGATTTTCGGAGTTAACCCCAGAGTGAGTTTGCAAGAGTGCAGCCAAACGGTTCTGCGTCTGGCCCTTTTCTAAGTTATTTAAATCCTTGAGTCTGCTGGAGGAGCCGAGGAACGGCTGTCTCAATCTGAAACATGCCGTCTCATCGGGAATCCGCCGAGGCTTCTCGAATTCTGAAAGAGGAATGGAGGTTTTCTAATGGGCGATCTGTGCGAACGGCTTCTCCGCATTTCGGAAAGCGATGTTGTAGCGTTTCAGCTTCCGGTAGAGCGTTGCCCGGCTGATGCCGAGCATCTTGCCTGCTAATGCCTTGTCGCCTTCGGCCTGCTCGAAAACGCGCTGGATGGTGATGCGCTCGAGATCGGCGAGCGCCGTTGTGGAAAGCGCCGCGTTGTCGGGGCTGATAAAGCTGGAGCCTTCTTCCCCACGTATGGCGGGTGGTAGATCCTCAATGTCCAGAACGTGATCGTCTCCCAGCGCCACAGCGCGGGCGATGCAGTTTTCGAGTTCACGCACATTGCCCGGCCAGTCATATTGCAAGAAACATTTCATCGCCCCGGGCATCACCTGAATACTCTCGCCGGGAGCATAGCGGTCCAGGAAGTAATGCACGAGCTGCGGAATGTCGGAGCGATGTTCGCGCAGGCTCGGCAGGCGGATCGTTACGACGTTCAGCCGGAAATAAAGGTCCTTACGGAAGGTTCCGTCGCGATAGGCCGATTCGAGATCGCGATTGGTGGCCGCCACCACGCGCACGTTCACGGCAACCTTGGTGTTGCTTCCCACTGGACGCACTTCCCGTTCCTGCAGCACGCGCAGGAGTTTTGCCTGTAGTTCCAAAGGCAGCTCGCCTATTTCATCGAGGAAAATCGTCCCGCCGTTCGCGGCGTAAAAAAGTCCCGCCTTCGCTTTCAGCGCGCCGGTAAACGCGCCTTTTTCGTGCCCGAAAAGTTCGCTCTCCATCAGCGTGGGGACAAGCGATCCGCAGTCCACCGCCACAAACGGCATCTGCGCCAAAGGCCCGCGGAAATGGATGGCCCGCGCAACCAGTTCCTTGCCCGTTCCGCTCTCGCCGGTGATCAGGACCGGGGTGCGGCTATCCTTGAGGCGCGAGACCATCCGCAGAACATCCTGAATCTTCGCTGAAGTGCCGACGATTCCATCCAGTTGCGTTTCTGAATCGACGCGCTCCCGGAGAAAACGATTCTCGGTAACCAGCTGGACCTTTTCCGCCATTCGCTGCAGGAGAAGACGCAGCCGTTCTACGCGAAACGGTTTTTCAATATAGTCGTAAGCGCCCTTTCGCATGGCCTCCACCGCGGATTCGATGGAGCCGTGCCCCGTCATGATCGCGACTTCGGTGCGCGGCGCGGTGTCCTTGATTTTCCGCAGCAACTCGACACCGGAAAGACTCGGCAGCTTCAAGTCGGTGACGACGATGTCGGGAGGCGCCATTTCCAGGGCTTCGGCGGCAGCCTCGGCCGTGTCCGCCTCGCTGCAAACGAAACCGAGGCCCTGGCCGACCGTCATGCAGAGCCGCCGGATGCTTTGTTCGTCGTCGACAATTAACAAGCGCAGTCGTAAATCATCGGTCATAGTGGCCGTCAGCTTCCTTTGGCACCTTCGCGTTTTGCGTGGCGCTGATCATTTCTGTAAAGTCGCCCAGCTGTTTTTCCGGACGCGTCATCCCGCGGCTTCCGCTGCCAGCAGCTCGACGGGAGATTTCGCGGTCGGCAGCCGTATCGTAAACGTGCAGCCGGGGCCGTCCGCATTGTTCCGAGCAGCGATGTCTCCCCGGTGCGATCGAACGATCCCGTAACAGATGCTCAGTCCGAGCCCGGTGCCTTTGCCGACAGCCTTCGTGGTAAAGAACGGGTCGAATATGCGGTCGGGATGCGATATCCCCGGCCCGCTGTCTCGAAAGGAAATTTCCAGCTGTCCGGCGCGGTGAGACGTGGTGATTTCGATTTTGCCCGCGCGCCCGCTTTCTTGCACGGCGTCATAAGCGTTGTTCAGAACGTTCAGAAAAACCTGCTGCAGCTGATGAGGGTCGCCCACCAGCAGCGGCAGGTGTTCGTCGTAATTTTCGATGACTTCAATGCCTTGGCTCGAGAACTCGTAGGCGCGGAGTTTCAGCGTCTGCCGCATCACGGAATTGAGCTGCACCGGCTCGTGCTGCTCCGGCATCTGGCGAGCAAAGCTGAGCAGGTTCTGGACGATATTACGGGTGCGCTGCGCTTCGTGCAGGATGATCTGCAGGTCCTGCTTGGCGTCTTCCGGCACGCGCGGATTTTCGATCAGAAGGTCGGTAAAGCCCACGATCGCGGCGAGCGGATTATTCACCTCATGAGCCACTCCGGAAACCAATTGGCCAAGCGCGGCCATTTTTTCCGTATGCATCAGTTTGGCCTGAAGGTCGACGGCGTCCGTGATGTCCGCCATCACCACGACAATGCTGTTGATGTTTCCCTGTTCGTCCCGCATAGGGCTGAGACTGATGGAAAATTGTCCAACCGGCCGCGACCCCCGGGAGAGCGGGATTTCCAGTTCGACGGCATCTCCTGCCAGGGTGCGGTCGAGAGCTTCTAAAAAAAAAGAGCGCCGTGTTGCAGGCACGAAGTCGGCCAGCGATTGTCCCAGCAGCTCCTGCTCGCTATAACCGGCCTCCGCGCAACGCCGGTTGGAATAGCTGATGAGCCCCGCCGTGTCGAGCACAAGGATCATGCTCTGGGTGTTGTTGAGAATGTTCCGGTTGAAGTCGCGCTCCCGGCGGTAGCGGCGTTCGGCGTCGCGTTTATCGGTAATATCTTTCAGCACGTGGATGGTTCGCGAGTCTCCCTCTTCCGAATGAATCCGCGAAGTGGATATCAGATAGGTGCGCCCTCTCGCCTGATGGGTGATTTCCTCCTGAGCTGCGTCGGCGTTGCGGCAGAAAGAACATTTGCGGGCTTGCGGCGTTGAGAGAAGCTCCAGCGTTCCCACGTCCCAGCCGATGGCCTCGGTGGGCCGCACCTTGAGCAGATCCGCCAGCGCGCGATTCAGCCTCAGCACTTTCCCATTTTCATCGTGTACCAGGATGAAATCGGAAATGGCGTCGAAGTCCTCGACCCATCGTTTTCGCGATTGCTCGATCCGCTCGATCATCCGCACATTTTCGAAAGAGACCGAGGCATGGCTCGCGAGCGCTTGCAGCAACTGGCTTTGGCTTCCCGAAAGGCGGATGGCCACGTCCGCGAGGCACAGCAATCCGAGCGAGCAATCGTCGCTTCCCGGTAAACGTGCCAGAACCAGCTGGCGCCAGCCCACCGCTTCAGCAAGGTCATTTCCCAACAGCGCAGACGCGGAGGCGGCGCGCAATTCGGCCCACGGTGCGCTTGCCAGTTCCGCAAAGCGATTGGCGAGCCGCGCCTGAACTTCGTTGTTCCACCGGATGGCGGGGCCGCTTAGGGCTGCGATGTGCCAGTGGGAAGGGGTCGCCAGCGCCAAAACCGCCGCGCGGGCGCCCAGCATTTGCGTCGCGCGCGCCGTGAGCCGCCTCGAAAGTTCGTGGGTGCCGATGGAGGGATTCAGTTCCAGAGTAGCCGCGGAAAAATGGGCGAGCAGGTCCGCCGTGGGGTCGTCGACACCAGAAGGGACATCCCGAATTGTCTTCAAAGCACGCACGGAGGATCAGGGGGCTTGCGCGCGTATTCCGACAGCAAAACGACGTTAGAATCCATCTCATTTTGAGTCAACGATTGTGAGGAACGGGTTGTTGTAAGTGCTAATCCGCGTCGCAACATGAGACGCGATGCGCGGGCAGGCTTCGGCCTGAGACCTCAACAACTTGCAGGCGCCAGGCGAAATCATGGCTATGACCGTAACTACAAGCGAATCCTTGCGATAGCGCCGTAACTCATCCCGTGCATCAACATTCGAAACAGCCGGTATTGGCATCTCCATTGCACCCTCATGCCCGGATACCCTTGGGCCGGTTCACGGTGGCTATTGGGGAGGCAGGGAAGAACGCTGCCCGTCATGACCCGCATAGTGAGGCGCGTTTTCACGCCCGGTATTCCCGCAGTCAGGATGTGGAGGCTTTTCTGATGACGATTGGGAAGAAGCTCTATCTCGGATTCGGTTCCGTTCTCGCGATCATGTTGTTTCTCCTCGTCATAAATATTTTCACCGTCCAGCGCCAATACACGGCGCGGTCGGCGGTCGCTTCGGGTCTGGTGGACGTGCAGACGATCGAGGCGGCGCGTTACGAGATCATGCAAAACCGTCTGGCTCTGGGCAACTACCTTCTGAGCGGCGATCTGCGGGACGAAGACAAGACCAATCGAGGCATGAGCGACCTCACCCAGCTGCTGCACCAGGGCGAAGGGATGGCCACCGACCAGGGCCTGCGCATCGCTCTCTCTCAGGTAGAGGACAACGAGCACAATTGGGAAGAGAATTTCGCGAAGGCGATGATCGCCAAGCGGCATCAGGTAGACGCCGGCAATTCCACGATCGCCGACCTGCAGGTGTTTTACCTCCAGCACGACCCAGTTTCCTGGATCAACCGGTCCACTACGATCTTGGACGAAGCCAGCCGCGCGGTGAGGCGAGCCCAGGAAAACTCCAACCAGTCTTCGGACTCGGCCACGATGATCAGCGCCGTGATTACAACCATCGGAACCCTGTTCGCCGTGCTCCTGGGCGGCCTGATCGCGTTCTTCACCGCGAAATCCATCAAAGAGCCGCTCCATCAACTAATCGACGTGGCCCATCGCATCGGCGACACGGGCGACCTTGACCAGTCCATCGATATCCGCCGCCACGACGAAGTGGGCGTGCTTGCCGAGAACTTCCACAAGATGATCGTTCACCTGAAGCAGATGGCTGCGGTGTCTGCTGCGATCGCCGAAGGCCGGTTATCGGTCTCCGTGCAGCCGCGCTCTTCGCAGGACACGATGGCGGTTGCGTTCTCCCGGATGACCCACGGGCTACGGGAACTTGTCAGCCAGGTTCGCGATAGCGCTTCCCAGGTGGCCAACGGCGCGGGCCAGATGGCGACGGCTTCCGATGAATCAGCCAAAGTCAGCGTGCAGGCGGCCTCCGCAATCGATGAAGTCACCAGCACGATGCACGAAATGAGCATCAACGTGCAGAGCGTGGTGAAGAACACGCAAGTGCAGTCGTCGAGCGTCGCGGAAACGTCGGCCTCGATCGATGAGATGGTCACGTCGATTCAACGTGTGGCCGACACCGCGCGACTGCTGGTCGAAATCTCCTATCGCTCCCGGGAAGAAGCGAAGAGCGGAATGTCCACCATGGACAAGGCAACCGAGGGGCTGAACCGGGCGAGCCAGTCCATCCAGTCTTCGGCGGAAATTATCGATGCGCTGGGCCGGCGCGCCGACGATATCGGCAAGATCATCGAGGTCATCGACGATCTGGCCGAACAAACCAACCTTCTGGCCCTCAACGCCGCCATCGAAGCGGCGCGTGCCGGAGAGCACGGCCTCGGATTCGCGGTGGTCGCGGAAGAGGTCCGAAAACTGGCCGAGAAGTCGACACAGTCCACCAAAGAAATTTCCGACCTTATCGGCGGCATCCAGAAAGAAGCCCGCGAAGCCGTCGAGAACATGGACAAGAGCACCACCATGGTGCAGGAGGGCCTGCTCCTCAACAAGGATCTGAGCCTGGCGCTCGACAAGATCTCGGACGTCGTCTCCGAAGTGTACAAGTTCTCGCAGGAGATCGGCGCGGCCACCACGGAACAATCCAACGGTTCGGCCCAGATCGCCAAAGCCACCAATCGCTTGACCGAAATCACCCATGAAATCAATTCCTCTGTGGAGGAGCAGGCCTCCGGCGCGCAAGCCGTCGTTCGCGCGATGGAAAGAATGCGGGAAATGGTGCAGCAATCCACGTCCAGCTCCACCGACCTTGCCGCCACGGCCGAACAGATGTCCAACCTTTCCCGCGCGTTGCTGGAATCGATGGGCCGGTTCGTAATCGACGAGACCGAAGCGGACGGCCGCCGGTACCTGCTTCCAAAAGAAACACAGCCCGAAACAGCGCGGCGCGCTCCCCGCGAATACGCAGAGGTAGGGCGGCCCTGAAGAGACCTACTCCATCGGCGGACAGAGACATCCAGCTCGTTGCCTTCCGAATCGGGCCAGAAACATTCGGCTTGCCCATCTCGGCGGTCCGGGAGATCGTTCGCGTTCCCCAGATTACGGCGGTTCCCAACGCGCCGGACTACATCGAGGGCGTGATCAATCTTCGGGGGCAGATCATTCCCGTGATGGACCTGCGGAAAAGGTTTCGCGCGGAATCGACGGGGTTCAGCAAGAAGAGCCGCATCGTGGTTGTGGAGCTGGAAGAGAGATTCATCGGGCTCATCGTAAGTTCCGCCTCGGAGGTCCTCCGTATTCCGCCCTCGGAAATCGAAGACCCGCACAACGTCTTCCGGGAAGGCGAGATCGACTACATTACCGGCGTCGGAAAGCTGAAAGGCCGGCTCGTGATTATGCTGGATTTGAAAAAGATCTTACGGCAAGGGGAACTCCAGATTCTCGGCGGAGCCGCGGCTCAGGACGAACCCCTTCTTGCAGGCGGCATCGCCCGCAATTTATAGGCCGGCCACCCACAAAGCCCAGAGGGAAGAATGTCGACGCTCACAGCCCAGGTTCCGCTCAGTCCGGCTGAGTTAAAGCTCCTGCAGACGCTGATCTATCAGGAATGCGGCATGTTTTTTGACGAGCGTCGCATGGATTTTCTGCAGGACCGCCTGCAGCGCCGCATCAAAGTATGCCAGTTGGATTCCTTCTACGCGTATTACCTCCTGCTCGTCAGCCGCAAGGGCAAGCAGGAATTGAACGCTCTGCTTGAGAACCTTACCGTTAACGAGACCAGCTTCTTTCGCATCCGCCCGCAGCTGGACCTGTTCCAGAAAGTGGTGCTCGAAGGGCTGTTGAAAAAGAAGCAGGAGCGCCGCGACTGGACCATTCGCATCTGGAGCGCGGGCTGCTCCACGGGACAGGAACCCTACACGCTCGCCATCATGATTTGCGACGCGCTGGCTTACTACTACCTCCGCAATCCGCTGCCTTTCGACATGCCGACGCCGAAGCCGCTCGTTCCGCCCCCCTGGAAAGTGGAAATTCTCGCTTCCGATATCAACTACACCGCGCTGCTCGCGGCCCAGCAGGCTGTCTACACCCAGGCCCAAATGGAGAGTGTGGACTATACTTGCCGCCTCCGCTATTTCGACAAAGTGGGCGACCGCTACGCGGTGAAACCCGCGCTCAAGAATCTTGTCCAGTTCGATTTGCACAACCTGAAGACAGTTTTTCTCCCGCGCCACAATGACGCTATTTTTTGCCGCAACGTGATGATCTATTTCGACGGGCCCGAACAAACGCGCCTCGTCGAAAAGTTCTATCACTGCCTGAATCCGGAGGGCTATCTGTTTGTCGGTCACGCGGAGAGCCTGTTCGGGCTGACGACGAAGTTCCATATGATTCACGAAAACAACGCCACGGTGTACCAGCGGATCGATAAGGCGGTTCGGTGAACTTTCATTCCGACCAGCAAGCCTCGGAGCTCCTGGACGTCTTCTTCGAAAGCGCCGAAGAGCTTCTGCAAGGGATGAACGGGGCGGGGCTCGCCCTGGAGGCGAATCCCTGCGACGGCGAGGAACTCCGTCACGTTCGCCGGGCCGTCCACACGCTCAAGGGGGATTCCGCCGCTTGCGGCTTCCGTGAGCTCAGCGAATTGGCCCATCATCTCGAAGACGCCTTGACTCCCGAGCTTGCCAAAGAGAACGGTGCCGAGATCGCGTCCCTGGTGCTCACCGCCGCCGACACGTTTCGCGAGATGCTGGTTGCGTACCGCTCGAATGCCGACCCCCCGCACGGGCGGCAGATTCTGCGCGAGCTGGTTGAGCGTCTTGTTTCCAAGTCAACAAAGACTTCGACGGAAGCCGGCCACGAAGCAAAGCCCGGCTGGACGGAATACGAGCGCCTCATGATCGCCGAGGCCTGTGCGGCCGGAGAGCCGGTTTACCACATCGTGCTG
>CAZRKW010000008.1:0-40059 GCA_964600355.1 uncultured Acidobacteriaceae bacterium | reverse complement strand
CTTTTCGCCAGCGAGATCCAGACGCTTTTCGCGGGCGGCGCGCCGCAGCGCATGAAAGCCTCCACGTGGGCGACCTATCTCGTGGATGGCTTGCACGACCATTCCGCCGAAACCTTCTGGGAGGATATCTACGCACTGCCACCCGGGCATTCGCTCACGTGGGAGGCCGGCAGGATTTCCGTCAAGTGCTGGTATGACCTTGCGGAGCGGGTAGGGCCCGGCTTTGACGCGCGGCCCGTGGAAGCCGTGCAGGAAGAATATCTCGCGCTCATGAAAGACAGCATTAAGCTGCGCTTTCGCTCCGATGTTCCGGTGGGCATCAACGTGAGCGGCGGCCTGGATTCTTCGATCCTCGTGGGCCTGGTGCAAGCCGTTCACGGGCGCGACAGCAACATCGAGGCCTTCACCTATATCACGGGCAATCCGGACTACGACGAACTGCCCTGGGTGAAAAAGATGCTCGAGGGCACCCAGCACCCCTCTATTGTTTACCAGCTTGATCCGAAGGAAGTTCCAAGCCTTGCTGCGTCCGTGCAGCGACATCAAAGCGAGCCCTTTGGTGGCATGCCTACATTGGCTTACGCGCGACTGTTCGATCGCGCGCGCGCCGATGGTGTCACCGTGGTGATGGACGGCCAGGGCATGGACGAGCAGTGGGCGGGCTACGATTACTATTCAGCGAGTAAGAATGGCTCGCCGGCCTCTCCGATTCAAGGCACCAAGCAGCGCACCACGCGTCCTGAATGCCTGATGCCCGATTTTCGCTCGCTCGCGAAGCCCTTCTCCGCCCCGCACCCGTTCCCGGATGCCTTGCGCAACCGCCAGTACCTCGACACGCGCTACACGAAGATGCCTAAGGCCTTGCGTTTCAACGATCGTATCTCGATGCGCTCTTCTATCGAGCTGCGTGAACCCTTTCTGGACCATCGGCTCTTTGAGCTGGCCTTCCGCCAGCCGGTCGAGCGCAAAATTGAGAACGGCACCCGGAAAAAGCTGCTCCGGGATGTTGCCAGGCATCTCGTGGCGGCCTCGGTGGTGGAGGCGCCCAAACGCCCTGTGCAGACTCCCCAGCGCGAATGGCTGCGCGGCGAGCTACGGGGCTGGGCGGCTGAATGCATCGAAACTGCCCTTCAAGCGCATGGAAACACGTGGCTTGATCCCGATTCGGTGCGAAAACAGTGGCAAGAGTATTGCTTGGGTCTATGTGACAACAGCTTTCATGTCTGGCAGTGGATCAGTCTCGGCTTGGCTTGCGGGAACTGAAAATCGGAGTCTATGAGCCATACAGTCATCCGCGTCGAAGCATTATCAAAGAGATACGAGATCGGGGCCAAAGAGGCTTACGGATCCCTGCGTGACACTTTGCGTCATGCTGCGGGGGCTCCGGCGCGGCGTTTGAGAAAAGCTTTTGCCAAGAGGGAAAATCAAGGCAACGGCGAGAACGGCAGTTCCCCGAACATCTGGGCGCTCCGCGACGTGAGCTTCGAGGTAAAGGAAGGTGAGGTACTGGGGCTGATCGGACGGAATGGAGCGGGTAAAAGCACTCTTCTCAAGATCTTATCGCGGATCACCTCCCCCACTGGCGGCCGCGTAGGCATCAACGGACGCATTCGCTCGCTCCTGGAAGTAGGAACGGGCTTTCACCCCGAGCTTACCGGGCGCGAGAACATCTACCTGAACGGCGCGATCCTGGGCATGAAGAAGAATGAAATCGAGCGCCGCTTTGACGAAATTGTCGCTTTTGCCGAAGTTGAAAAGTTCATGGATACGCCGGTCAAGCGCTACTCTTCCGGCATGTACCTGCGGCTCGCGTTTGCCGTGGCTGCTCATCTGGTTTCGGAGATTCTGCTGGTTGACGAAGTCCTCGCGGTGGGCGACGCCGCCTTTCAGCGAAAGTGCATTGGACGAATGAACGAAGTGGCAAGCGAAGGGCGCACTGTGTTGTTCGTTAGCCACAATATGGCTGCCGTGCGCACGCTCTGCACCCGGGGGATCTGCCTGGAGCAGGGTCGCATTGTCAGCGCCGGCGATATCGAACAAGTGTTGTTCCGCTACACGCGGAGCCAGATGCAGGATAATCCCAATTCCGCGGGCACGCAGACGCGCCTCCACTCCACCCTGGTGAATGGCCAGAATCCCGGCGCCATTGAATCGGGCTCGCCTTTTGAAGTGGGCTGCACTCTCGACCTCGCAGCGAGCCTTCCCAGTTTTCGGCTGTTCTGCATGATTCAGGACGCCAATGGAGAAACCGTAGTCGCTATGCCGGCGAACAGCCGCAAGCTCAATATCGCGGACCGGCCCGGAATTTATCAGATGCGCGTGCGCTTTCCCGGCCTTTGGCTCCGGCCGGGCGTTTATAGCGTGTATTTCAAGTTGCTGGGCGCGGCGGTGGGAGCGGGAAGCGCCCGTTTCTTTTCCGAGAGCATCATGCTCGACGTTGCGGGTAATGATGATCCGGAAATGCTGATCGGGATGATCACTCCCGACGTGCGCTGGGAAATTGCCAACTCGGCCCCGCGGCCGGGACCCGCGGCCATTCAGTGATGCGGGGCGATTAGGGCGAGAAAACAATCGATGCCGAAATTTCTGATTCATCCTGCCGATCTGCAAAAGCGGCGCAAACGCTGCGCGGCCGAAGGGGCGCGCCTGCGGAAGCTGCCGAGGGATCTGGTCACGTCCTGCAACATCTGCTCGTCTCCGCGCCACGTTCTGGTATCCGACGACGACCGCTACGGCCTTCCCTTCCGGAGCGCTCTGTGCCTCGATTGCGGGCTTCTGTACCTCGTCGACCGGTTCACTTTTTCGGGCTATTCCGAATTTTACGGCAGCGGGTCGTACCGCACCGTCAGCTGCCAATTCAACGGCATCGCACACAGCCTCGCCCATGTGCAGGCGGATCAGGTGGCCTACGGCAGAATTTTGACCAGGGTCCTCTCGGGATTCGTGCCGCGCCAGAGGCAGGGAAAACTGCTTGATGTCGGAGGCAGCGCCGGGATTATCGCGCGTGAGGTCGTAAAGGATTTTGGTCTGCAAGGCACCGTGCTCGATCCTGCGACCGATGAAGTCGCCGCCGCGCGTGCCGCGGGTCTCGAAGCCATCGTTGGCTCGCTCGAAGATTGGCAGACCGACCAGAAATTCGATCTGATCCTCCTTTGCCGCAGCATCGAACACCTGTTCGACTTGCGGTTCTCGCTGGCGCGCATCCGCAGCCTGCTGAATCCCGGCGGCTTGTTTTATGTCGATATCGCCGATTTCATGGAGATGTGCCGTATGGTCGGCGCGCCCAAAACGTTCACCAAGGCGGACCACTGCTATTGGCTGACACAGTCGACCGCTCTCGATATTTTTCGCGCCGTCGGATTCAGCCTGGTGTCCATGAACATCGTCTCGGGATTTGGGTACGTGGGATTCCTGCTGCGCCCGTGCGAGCCTGTGGCGGCTTTCGCCTCCTCCACAACCAGGATTCTGGACCAGGTGGAAGAGATTCAGTCGCTCGAGAGAGAGTGGACCGACTTCGGCGCTACTTCCCAGGGCCCGGCTGATTGGCTGCACCGCAAGGCGTACCGGGTAAAGCGCAACATGCTCCGGTTATTGCCCGCCCGTAAGAAGCAAGCGGAGTTGCTCGCAAGCGCGGTTCCGGCGGTTCCGGTGCCGGCAATTCCCAATCCCTCGAAAGCGCACAACAGCTAACATGAGCAAACCACGTCTGTTGATTCCGATGAGCATTCAGTTTTCGGTGCGCTACATTCTGCGCACAGGCCTGCTGGACCGGCTTCGGGAAGTCGCCGACCCCGTGATCCTGCTGGGCTGGAGCGAAAAGGACCTGCAGAAGGAGCTGGAAGACGCGCGCATCGAAGTGCACCCGATGACCGAGTTCAAGTTCAGCGCCAATCACGAGCGCGTGAGGAGCTGGCTGAACCTGCTGCACAAGAAAAGGCTGAAAACGCCGAGCGAGCCCATCTGGGAGCGCCGCGCGGACGTTGGACGCAATCTCTACCATCGCCTGCGCCGCCGCGCCCGCAACCAGGCTGTGCTTACAATAACCGCGCTTACCGGCGAGCAAAAACTGCGCCGCAAAGAGCAGACCCTTTTCGAGACGGAAACAAACGGCCTCGAAATTCAGGAACAGATCGACCGCCTCAAACCGGACGCGGCTTTCAGCTTGACGCCTTCTCTGCCGAATGAAGAAGCCGCCTTGAGGGCCTGCGCGCGGCACGGCGTCCCGCTGTGCGCCTCGATTCTTTCTTTCGATAACATCACCACGCGAGGATGGTGCGCGGTCCTGTTCGACGAGTATCTGGTGTGGAATCGCTACAACGCTGGGGAACTCCTCCGGGCGTATCCGGAAATATCTCCCAAGCAGATCAGCATCGTCGGGGCGCCGCAGTTTGATTTCTATTGGGACCGCTCCTATCTATGGACGGAACAGGAATGGCGCAGCCAGCTCGCGCTTCCCGAGGGGCGTCCCGTGATTCTCTTTGGCGGCGGCTATTTCGCGTGCGCGCCGCACGAGCCGCGCTTCCTCCAGCAGATTGACGATGCGATCGAGGCTAAGCAAATTCCGGGAAATCCCGTGATTCTGTTCCGCAACCATCCCGTCGATCCGATCGAACGCTGGCAATCCGTTCTGCAGAACGTCAAGCACGTGGTATACGACGATCCCTGGCCCAAGGGCCGCATCACCGGCCACGCCAATGTGCGCACGCGCGACATCCAGAAGCTGGCCTCGTGCCTCTATTACAGCAGTGTGCACGTCAATGTGGCTTCCACCATGGCTTTGGATGGCGCCATCTTCGACCGTCCGCAAATTGGGCCTGCCTACGACGACAGACCCGGCACTCAATATAATCAGACGGCGCGGGACTTGTACCAGCAGGAGCATTATCTGCCGATCACCAGGACGGGCGGCGTGGATATCGTCTACAGCCGTGAAGAACTCATCCGGGCGGTGCGCTCGGCGCTCGAAAATCCCGGGCGTTTGGCTGACGAACGGAGAAAGATTGTGAAGGAGCTTTGCACCTACGATGACGGTCGCGCCACCGAGCGCGTCGGGCGGTCCCTCCGGACGTTTGTTGAGAAAACGGTGCTGGCGCGCGATCCCATCGCGCAGTCGGCCTGAACGAAACGGATGCCATGGGCGTAATCTCCCAAGCCGAGCGTTCCAACTTCCTCCGGCAGTGCTGGCGGACAGGTCGCTGGGGAGACGGAGTTGGCACCCTGCTGCTGCCTTTGCGGATGTCGCTTTACGGGATGCGCAAGGATGTACTTCGACAGCGCGCTCAGCCCGTACAATCGGCGCGCCTGCCGGAGCATGAAGAATCCCCGGCATTTACCAACGACATATTTCCACTCTTCTGCGAAAACGCCCCAGCCTGGATGGGCGACAACGTCATGGACTTGCAGGCGCTTTTTGCCGAGGTAGACGCGCAAATCCAGGGTATCTACCGCCTGGCCGGCGGACGTACGGTTCGCCTCGACATCGCCAATCTGGATGCCCTTGAAGACGCAGAAGACCACCACGCCTATCATCGTCTCTATTGGGCGCTCCGCTACGCGATAGCCGCCGCTTACGGCGACGAACGCGCGGGAAAGGCGCTCGCGGAAGCTCTTCCGCGATGGATGGATGGCCGCTGGAGCGACTCCGCTGTGGCCGCGTGGCCTTACACGGTAGCGGAACGGATCGCTTCGCTTACTTCGATCCTTTTCTGGATTGGTCGCAGCGGCAGTTCGGCAACGGCGTCTCTCGTTGTCCCCATCAAACGGCAGGTCTGGAGCGACGCACGCCAACTCTCTGCGACCATCGAATATGGCCTGGGGCTGCACAACCACTTGCTCAACGACGCGCGCGGCCTGTTTCTCGCGAGTGTCGCCCTGGCCGATTGCGGGCAAGCGGCCAGCTGGCAGAAACAAGCCTTTGAAATCTGGGATGAATATTTTCCCAAGCTCGTGCTAGAAGACGGCACCTTCGCGGAGCAGTCGAGCCATTACCATGTTCTGCTTAGCCGGACCGCCCTGGAATACTGGCTCGCGTGCCGCCGTTGTCGCCGCGCGCTGCCCCCCGGCTTTGAATCCCGCATCGAGTCGATGTTTCGCCTGGCGAACGAGCTTTTCCGGCCCGATGTCTCTCTTCCTCGCTTCGGCGACAATTCGCCCGACCGCACCGGCCAGGATCTGTGGGGATTGCTTCCGGCTGCATTTTTCTACGGGCTGCTGAAGCAGCCGCCACGCCATCGCGCGATCACTCCCCTGACGGTTTTTTATTGTGGCGCCGGTCCGGACCTTCCGAGTTGCCCACCGGCGCAGTCCTCGCTGGTGTTCCCGAAGGGAGGCTTCGCTATTTTGCGTTCGGCTTCCCTGAACGTCGAAGTCGTCGCGCACGGCGACGCTCGTGAAAGCGTCGGCCCCCACGGCGATGCTGGGCGCGGCAGCTACGAGCTTTGGTGGAAGGGAGATGTCCTGGTCCGCGAGCCGGGCAGCTTCTTCAGCAACACCGACGCCAGCTCTCGTTTTTATCAATGCGGCGAAGCGCAGAATGTCACGTCGCTCGACGGCCTTCCGCCCGTAATCACCAAGCAGGATGCTCGTTTTCTCGCGCGCTGGTACTGGCCGGAAGGCGGCGTTTGGAAATCGCTGCCCGGCGCGGGTGCCGAGTTCCGCTGCGAAGCTTTCAGCCGTCTGCATCCGGGAATCGTCCTGTTTCGCACCTGGCGC
The DNA here is from genome assembly GCA_964600355.1 of uncultured Acidobacteriaceae bacterium. Lineage (GTDB taxonomy): Bacteria > Acidobacteriota > Terriglobia > Acidiferrales > UBA7541 > Palsa-295. The sequence goes on along the minus strand of CAZRKW010000008.1, from coordinate 33,348 downwards.
TTCACAGACGCCGGAACGCTCACGTTTGCGGAACGCATCGAAGGCACGAGCCGTGTCCGCTTTGAATCGCGCATCTGTCTGGGCGACGCATCCTGGAATCCAGCTTCGTCGCGGGATCCCGATTTACGCCACCTGCTGTGGACTTCCGCCGACGGCTCGTCCGCCCAGATGGACGTTTCCGCGCCGCTTGGCGTCGCCATGGAAATCGCGCCCTGCCGGTTTCTGCCCGACTATGGAGTCGAGAAAGCGGGCCGCGTGCTATTGCTGAAGGGCACGCAAAGGCTCCCGTTCTCATGGACGATCCAGTGGAAATTCAGCCCAGGCGGCGCGGCGTGACCACCGTGTCCAGCCCGCGCCAACTCGAGAGAAAATCGCCATGTGCGGCATAGCCGGCATATTTGACACCAGGACGCACCCGCGCCTCCACGACGTCCAGCCGATGGTCGACATTCAGTCCCATCGCGGCCCAGACGCCGACGGTTTTCTCGTCGATGGCCCCGTAGCCATGGGCATGCGCCGTCTCTCGATCATCGACCTCGCCGGTGGCGACCAGCCCATCTTCAACGAAGATAAATCTCTCGCCGTCGTCATGAACGGCGAGCTGTTCAACTACGTCGAGCTCCGCGAATCGCTCATCCAGCGCGGCCACCGTTTCTCCACGAAATCCGACACCGAAGTCCTCGTGCATCTCTACGAAGAGCACGGCCCGGCTCTGCTCCCGAAGCTGAACGGCATGTTCGCCTTCGCTCTCTGGAACCGCAAGTCGCGTTCGCTGCTGCTCGCCCGTGATCGCATGGGGGTCAAGCCGCTCTACTACGCACGCGCCGGTTCGCGCTGGCTCTTCGGCAGCGAACTCAAGTCCCTGCTCACGCAGCGCGAGCTTGAAACCAGCCTCGATCCGGACGCCATCGCGGATTTCCTCCGCATCGGCTACATCCCGCGCGAAGCCACGCCCTACCAGCAAGTGCGCAAGCTGCTGCCGGGCCACTACCTGCTGATTCGCGAGGAGCGTTCCGAGAACCGCGCCTGGTGGGATTTGTCCGCCATTCCCGACGGCACGGTGAAAGATTGCGATTCGTCGCAGCTCCAGCTCACCGAGGAGTTCGACGACGCTGTCAGGCTCCGCATGCGCAGTGACGTCCCGGTGGCGTCGTTTCTCAGCGGCGGCCTGGATTCGAGCCTCATCACCATCACCGCGCAGCGCCAGTCGGACGTCCCCATGCGCACCTTCGCCATGGGTTTTGAGCACAGCGAGTTCAACGAGCTTCCCTACGCTCAAGCCGTCGCGCAGCGCGCGGGAACTCAGCACGCCGAGCTTCTCGCCTCCGTAAACGATGCCGTCGAGAAACTGCCCCTGCTCCTCTGGCACATGGACGAGCCCATGGGCGATTCCTCCATCATCCCCAATTACCTGATTAGCCGCATGGCTGCCGAGCGCGTGAAGGTCTGTCTCTCCGGGCTTGGCGGCGACGAGCTTTTCGGAGGCTATTCGCGCTACGTCGACCCCGGCGCCGGAAAGATCCGCAGGATTTTCCAGCATGCCCCCGGCGCTGCCCGCGCGCTTGCGCCCGCTGTCGACCGCTACAAGTATGCCTGGGCGGAAGAGCTTCGCCTTGCCGGCGACCCTTCCATGGCGTGGCGCAGCTATCTTCACAAGCTGCAGATTTTCGATGCCCGCGCTCTTGAAAACATCGGTTTCCCGGCCGCGGGTCGCGTCGAAGAGACGATTGCGTCGCTTTGGGCGAAATATCCCGGCAGCGATTCCATCTCGCGCCGCCAGTTCATCGACCAGAACACCTACCTGCCCGATCAGATTCTTGCCGTGACGGATCGCATGTCGATGGCGGCCTCTCTCGAAGTGCGCGTGCCGTTCATGGACTATCGCCTGGTGCGTTTTGCGCAGCGTGTTCCCGGGAGCCTGAAGCAGAACGCCTCCGATTTTAAGATCCTGCTCAAGAAAACGCTGGGCCAGCGCTGCCCGCCTGAAATCCTGAGCCGGCCGAAGTGGGGCTTTGACACGCCGCTGCGGCGCTGGGTGCAGCAGCCTGGCCTCTACGATCTGATCCGCGGCTTGCCGGAAGGCGCCGCCGTCAAGCAGGGCTTGCTCAAAGCGGACGGGGTGCGCGCCCTGGTGCAGGATTCGCAGACGGCCAGCCGCAACGCCCGCCGTGTCTGGAACCTGTTCGTGCTCGACGTCTGGCTGCAGGTCCACAGGCGCCCCGCGCCTCCGCGCGAGACTCTTTCGGAATTGCTCGGGCAGGCCGCCCTCGTATGAACGCGCCGCACGTCACGATTCTCACTGCCGTTCGCAACGGCGCGCGGCACATCGCGTCGACGCTCGAGTGCGCCCTGCGGCAGACCTGCGCCGATTGGGAATACATCGTCGTCGACGATGCCTCCACCGATGAAACGATCGGCATCGTCGAAGAATTCCAGAGCAGGGATTCCCGCTTTCGCCTTCTGAAGCGCGCCGTTTCCGCGGGCCCCTACGCCGCCGCCAACGATGGCTTGCGCGCGGCTCGTGGGAAGTACGTCGTTCGCTGCGATGCGGACGACCATTTTCCGCCACAGCGGATCGAGCGGCAGTTGCGGTTTCTCGCCGATCACCCGGAATACCGCGCCTGCGTCTCTTACTGGCAGGGATTCAACGAAAAGGGCATCATTCCGCGCACGGTAACCGCTCCCCGGAATCCGCGCATCTTCCGCTGGGAGCTGCTGTTGCGCGCTCCGTCTCTCCACAGTGCGGTTTGCTACGAGCGCTCCGCTATCGAGGATCTCGGCGGTTACCGCGAACTTCCGCTGTCGCAGGATTACCGTCTTTGGTGTGAACTCACACGCCGCGGCTGGTTGGGCACTCTCCCCGAGGTTCTTTGCTATGTGCGCTATCACGAAACGCGCCAGACGCACGCGAACGCCGCGCTGCAAACCGACCTGGGCCTGGACGTCCTCTCGGACCATATGATTGCGCTTACCGGCGAACGCTGGTCGCGCGCCGACCTCGCCGCGCTGCGCACCGTCGGTTTGGGCCGCACCATGCCCGTCGATCGAGGCATCGAATTGCTCAACCGTTGGGACCGTCTCTGGCAGGCGGCGGCGGATTTAACTCCCGCAGACCGCCAGGAACTCGCGCGTACTTCCGCATTCCGCCGCTGGAAGCATCTGCGCGGCAACGCGCGTCAGCAGCCTGTGCCGGTCATGATGGGCTTGCTGAAACTGGCCACCACCCGCTCTCACTTCCTTCTGCCTGCGCTGCGGGAGGCCCGGTGAAAAAGCCGATGAAGATCTGCTTTGTCTGCAACGAGTACCCTCCCGGCCCGCACGGGGGCATCGGGACGATGACGCAGCTTTTGTCGCGCGCGCTTGTGGAGGCCGGCCACGAAGTGCGTTCGGTGGGTGTATACCCCTCTTGGTATGAGGCCCCGGAAACGCAGGATGACCGCGGAGTGCAGGTTCTGCGGCTGCGCGAAGCCGGGCGCCCGCTGGGCTGGATCGCTTCCCGCTACCGTCTGTATCGGCAGGTTTCGCGGTGGGTCCGTGCGGGAATGGTGGACATCGTTGAACTGCCCGACTATCAAGGCCTCGCCGCTGGATGGAGGCCCTTGCAGGCGCCGGTGGTTGCGCGCCTTCACGGTTCGCTCACCTATTTTGCGGCCGAACTCAACCGGCCGATCGATCGGACATCGTACTGGCTGGAGCGCTCCTCTCTTCGTCGCGTCGACTTCGTTTCTTCGGTTTGCCGCTACACAGCCGCGGTGACGGAAAAAGTGCTCAAGGTTCCGATGGGCTCGGCTGAGATTCTCTACAATCCCGTTGAGACGCCGCCCGCCTCGGCGGATCTGCCCCGGAATTCCAATCGCGTGATTTATAGCGGCACCCTCACCGGGAAAAAGGGGATTGTTTCCCTGATGAAGGCATGGCCGCTCGTCGTGAAGGCCCAGCCCGGCGCGGAGCTGCATATCTTCGGCAAGGATGGGCGCGCCGGCGACGGCGGCTCGATGCAGGAATTTCTCTGCACGATGCTGAACGGCCAGCGGACCAGCGTGCATTTTCACGGGCACGTCGCGCGCAACGAATTGTTCGATGCCTACCGCACCGCGGGCGCGGCAGTGTTTCCTTCCTACGCCGAGGCCTTTGCCGTCGCGCCGCTCGAGGCCATGGCCGCCGGCTGCCCCACGATTTTCAGTGAGCGCGGCAGCGGTCCCGAATTGCTCGCGCACGAGCGCGAAGGTCTGTTGGTCGATCCCGACAAGACGGGTGTTCTGGCGCAGTCCATTCTGCGCGTTCTGCAGAATCCATCGTTCGCGCGCGAGATTGGCGAGGCCGGCCGCCGGCGCGTCCAAAACGTATTCAGCATCGGGCGCATGGTGGCGCAGAATGAAGCCTTTTACGACCGCTGCATCCGCGAGTTTCGAGCGAAATTATGAATCGTCCCGCGAGTACGATCGATGAAACCACGCCTGCCGGCGGAGCGCCCGTGAGCGTTACGCCCATCCAGCGGGAAGTTGGCCTCTCGGGGGCGGCCTTGCCGTGTTGGTGCGGGAGCGGTGCGTGGTCGTTGTGCTTTCGCACGCCGAAATTCGGCCTCGTCCGCTGTTCGGCTTGTGGCACCTTCCAAATCGATCCGCCGCCGCTTCGCGCAGACGACGAAAGCGCGGAATTCTATACCGGCTATTATTCCAAGGGCCACGCGCCTGAGGTTCAGGCCGCGCTCCGGGTATCGACACGCAATGCCTGGTTCTGGCGCGTCGCCGGGAAAGTGCCGCAACTGGCCGAAGTCCGCGAGAGCGTGATCGACATCGGCTCGGGTGATGGGCACACGTGTGCCGAACTTCATTCCGCGGGATGGCCCAGCGTCACAGGCGTGGAAATTTCGCGCAGCCGCGTGGCTCGCGCCCGCCGGATGTATCCGCAAATCCCCTTCTATGATTGCCCGCTCGGTGATACCGGAATTTCCGAAGAATCGTTCGATCTGATGGTGATGGACAGCGTGATCGAACACCTGCCGAAGCCTGTTGAAATGGTTCGCGATCTGCGCCGTTTTCTGAGGCCTGGGGGTACGATCGTGCTGCTCACTCCCAACATGGAGTCGGGGCACTTCCGTTTCCTGCAGCGCCGCTGGACGGGCATGCTTGCTCCCCATGCCCACATTTTTCTGTTTGCGGCTGCGGGGCTCTACGAATTGCTTGTGCGAGCCGGCTTCCGTGTCGTGAACAGCGGCAGTCTCCACATGCCGGTGTGCCAGCCGGCGGATTACCTGAAGCGCCTCCTTGCGGGAGACTTGAAAGGCGCGATCTGGCGCGCCCATCAGGAAATCGGCGGGTTCTACGGCCGCTCGATCGGCGCAGGCCCTATGTTGTACGCGGTGGCGACTCGGCCATGACGCAGCACGCGTGCATTCACGAGAAGCTGGTCATCGTCTCGCACGTCGTTCATTACAAGTCCGGCGGGCGCCTGTATGCCTATGCCCCTTATGCGCGCGAGATCGAGATCTGGGCGGACATGTTCGATCGCGTCCTGCTGGCGGCACCCTGTCGCGAGCAGGAGCCGCCGGGCGATTGCGCGCTTCTCGACCGCGCGAATTTTAGCGTGGTTCCGCAGCGCGAGCTCGGTGGTGAAACGTTGGCTGCCAAAGCGAAGCTCCTTGTTCTGCTGCCGGCGCTCCTGTGGGAGCTGGGTGCCGCGATTCGTCGGGGGGACGCGCTGCACGTGCGCTGCCCGGGGAATCTTGGGTTGCTGGGGTCTTTGCTGGGGCCGCTTTTCTCAAAACACCGAGTCGCTAAATATGCGGGCCAGTGGAGCTCGGGGGCGAACGATCCGTGGAGTATCCGCTTTCAGCGCGCCGTATTGCGTTCCCGCTGGTGGGGCAGTCCGGTCACCGTCTATGGGCGCTGGCCCGGTCAGCCTGAGCACGTTATTCCATTTTTCAATTCCGTGGTGACCAGGGATCAAATCGCTGGAGCGCGTGCCGCTGCGGCGAAGCGCGGTCCAAACGAGCTGCGGCACGTTTTGTTTGTCGGCCGCCTCGCCCGCGCCAAGAATGTCGATGTTCTGCTGAAGGCCTTGGGCCGCTTGCGCGAGGAAGGCATTGCGTTCACCGCGACCATAGCTGGCGAAGGTCCCGAAGTTGCTTCGCTGCAGAGCTTGAGCGCCGGGTTGCAACTGGACAAATGCGTATCCTTCGCCGGCGGCGTGAGCTTCGAACGTATTGTCGAGCTTCTCGGGCATTCGGGCGTGCTCGTCTTGGCATCGGAGACGGAAGGATGGCCCAAGGCAATCGTGGAGGCGATGGCTTTCGGGCTGGTGGCCATTGGTTCGCAGATTGGCTTGGTGCCGGAAATTCTGGGCGAAGGCCGGGGTCTCACGGTCGCGCCGCGCGACGAGGATGCCTTGACTGCCGCTCTTCGCAATGTCCTGAGCGCGCCCGAAAAATATTCTGAGATGCGGTCGCGAGCCGCGGCCTGGGCCGGAAACTATACGATTGAATCGCTGCGCGACGAATTGTTTTCCCTGCTGGCGAAAAGCTGGGGCCTGCCCCTCTCCAAAGAGCTGGACGACCAGGCAAGCGAAGGCCGGGGCAAAGAATCGAAGGCCGGCCAAATCGCCTCCGCCGTGTGCGCACATGAGTGAAATGGAAACCAAGGGCGCTGCCCTAATTGCTCCTGGCGTATCGGCGGCCGATTCCGCTAGACAACCTATTGGCCCCCTGAAGGGCATTTCCATCGTCAGTGCGTGCCGCAACGAGCGGAAGCACATCCGCGCCTTCATCGATTCGCTGCTTGCGCAGGATCTCGCGGGCTTCGATTGGGAAATCATCATCGCCGACGGAGCCAGTGAAGACGGCACAAAGGAAGCCCTATCCGAGGTTTCGCGCGAGAATCCGCGCGTCGCCGTGATCGATAACCCCTCGCGCATTGTCTCTACGGGGCTGAATGCCGCCATTCGCGCGGCCCGGAGCGACATCATTCTCCGCATGGACGCGCACACAGAATACGCCTCCGACTACATTCAGCGATGCGTGGAGGCCCTGGAAACCAGCGGCGCTCAGAATGTTGGAGGGCCCGCTCGAACCAAGGCCGAAGGGCGCCGCGCCGGCGCGATCCAGGCCGCCTACCACAGCCGCTTCTCCACCGGAGGGGCCAAATTTCACGACGAAAACTATACGGGCTATGTCGATACCGTCACTTACGGCTGCTGGCGTAAAGAAACCCTGCTGAAGCTGGGACTGTTCGATGAAAAGCTGGTGCGCAACCAGGATGACGAACTCAATCTTCGCCTCACCCGCGCCGGCGGCAAAATCTGGCAGTCGGCTGAAATTGTCTCCTGGTATCGCCCTCGCGCGACTCTTTCCGCATTGTTTCGCCAGTATTTCCAGTACGGATTCTGGAAAGTCGCGGTCATCCGAAAACACAGAATTCCCGGATCGTGGCGGCATTTGATACCCGGCGTTTTCGTGGCGGGGAATATAGCGCTGCTTCTCGCGGCGCTTTGTCTGGCGGTTGCTGGGCGTGGAGATCTCGCGGAGAAAACGTTGCTCGGCTGGGCGGCCGTATTGGCCGCATATGTTCTGGCATCCATTGTCGCGTCGGTTGCCGCGGCAAAGAAATTTGGGTGGCAGCTGTTGCCTTATCTTCCCGGCACATTCGCCGTCTTTCATGTGTCGTACGGTCTGGGGTTCCTGCTAGGCTCGGTTTATTGGAGCTTCGCGCGTTCCGCGCATTCCCGGTTGGGAGAACTGTTCGTGGGTGTCACTCGATGACCGTTCCTCGCACAATGAACCCCCCGCCAGCGGACTCTGAAGCAAGCGAGATTCTCCGTATTCGCGCGGAGTACGACCGCCGCCAGCGCGAAATTCCCCGTGACTTCTACAGTTGGGGCCGCCTGTCCAATTACTTCCTCGATACGCAGCTCGTCCGCGCTTGCATCAACGAGCTGAATCGGGAGGGCCTCTTCCCGCTCGAAAACCGGAAGGTCGCCGATATCGGATGCGGGTCCGGCAGATGGCTGCTCGAGTTTGCTCAATGGGAAGCCGGCGAAATCCACGGCATCGAGCTGGATGAAGACCGGTTGGGGCGCGCCAGAGATCGCTTGCCTTCCGCGGATTTGCGCGTCGGTGATGCGCGCCATCTTCCCTGGGGCGACGATTCCTTCGATCTTGTTTCGCACTTCACTTTGTTTAGTTCGATCCTGAACGATACGGTGAAAAAACAGATTGCCGCGGAGATGATGCGGATTGTGAAGCCGGCGGGCGTCATCCTGTGGTTCGACTTTCGCGTGAACAATCCGCGCAACCCGGGTGTTCGCGGTATTGACGCCAGCGAAATCCGCTCGCTTTTTCCGGGGTGCTCGGTGCGGCTGCGTTCGGTCACGCTGGCGCCGCCGATTGCACGTTTCGTAGTGCCGAAGTCTTGGATCGCAGCGTGCATGCTCGAAAACATTCCCTTCTTGCGCACGCATTATCTGGGAGTGATCCGGAAGCAGGCGAAGTAGGCCCGGCGCAGTACCGGGACGAAGGTACCGTCGGATTAGCACCAACAGGCCGTTCTAGCGCCCCGCCTTAGGCGCTATAGTCCTGAGAAGTGTCGCAGTTAGTAGAATTACGCACTACAGTTAGAACTTTAAGGAATCGCTGATGCCATCCGTCGAACAGAATTTAGATCTCTGGAACAAGACATACGACTGGTCCAAGTCAGGCGATGAATGGTCGAGCGCCTGGGGCGGCACCGATGTGATGTGGCAGAAGTCCCTCTACCCGCGCATCAAAAATCTGTTGCCCGCGCCCGTTATCCTCGAGATCGCGCCCGGATTCGGCCGCTGCACTGCCTATCTCAAGAACTATTGCGAGCGGCTCCATGTCGTGGACTTGAGCCCGCGCTGCATCGACGCTTGCAAGCAGCGCTTCGCGGGCGAATCGCACATCTCCTATTACGTGAACGACGGTAAGTCGCTGGAAATGATTCCGGATAACTCGATCGATTTCGCGTTCAGCTTCGACTCGCTGGTCCACGTGCAGGCCGAAGTGATGGAAGCGTATGTCCAACAGCTCTCCAGGAAACTGAAGCCTGCCGGCCGCGGATTCATCCACCACTCCAACCTGGGTTCCTATCGCGGCACGCGGCTGTTCCATCGCTACCTCAAGAAGATGGGGCTTGGCGAAGTCATTAAAAGTAAAGGAGTTCTCATCGATCCAGTGTGGCGCGGGGACGACATGACGGCGGATAAATTCGACCGCTACTGCACCAGATACGGGCTCCATTGCACCAATCAGGAGCTGATCAACTGGGCCAATCAAGGGTATCTGATTGATTCGCTGTCCACGTTTACCGCGGACAAGAATTGGACGGGTAAGAGGATCGTCCAGGCGAATCCGAACTTCATGCAGGAAGTGCAGGAGTGCCGCATGCAGGCGGAATCCGCGCAGAAGCAGACCGGAAGCCGTGCGGCGGAAGCCCCCGTGGCGGGCTGATTTACTTCAAATTGATCATATTCGGGGATGCCCTAAGTGCGATCGCCAGCCAAACTCGCCACCTTCTTGTACCATGATGTGGCGGATGATCCGACAGAGTCGGGCTTTCAGCGCCGCTCGGCGATGCCTTACAAGCAGACCCGCGCGTGTTTCGCGGCGCATTTGGATGGCATTGCGAAGGCCGGGCGTTCCCCCGAACGGGTTGCGGAGGTGGATTTTGGCGAGCCCGCGAAGAGCGTTTTAATCACATTTGACGATGGCGGCAAAGGCGCGCTGTACGCGGCGGAAGAACTAAACCGTCGCGGCTGGAAGGGGCACTTCTTCGTCACTACGAGCCTCCTCGGCACGCGGACCTTTCTGGACGCGGGGGCCACGCGCTACCTGCACAGCTGCGGGCATGTGATCGGAAGCCATTCGCACACTCATCCGGATATTTTCAAGGATATTTCCTTCGAGCAGATGGTGGAAGAGTGGCGCACGAGCTGCGGCGTTTTGTCGGATTTGCTAGGTGCGCCGTGCGTGACTGGGTCGGTGCCCGGAGGCGACGTCTCGAAACGCGTGTTTGAATCCGCGAACGAAGCCGGAATGAAGTTTCTATTTACATCCGATCCTATTCTGTCGCCCGAGCTGGAAGGGAACTGCTGGATCATCGGCCGGGTTTGCCCCAAGACCGATGCGCCCCTGCCCGACATACAACGGCTTGCGGAGTTTCGCGGCTGGAAGGGGATGCTGCTTCGCCGCCAGGCCAAGACGATGCTCAAAACATCCTTGTTTCCGCTGTATCGCATATACGTGCGCTATGCCCTCCAACACCAATAGAAACCGCGTGGTGATCCTGTGCGGCCCGCGGCCGCACCACATGAACACCTGCGCCACGCTCATCCGCAGCGGCTTGAACATCGCGGGGATCTGTATTGCGGACCAGCGCACCGCCGGGCTGCCGCTGCAATATCTTCTGAAAAGCGCAAAGAAAAAGGGATGGTGGCGCACCGCGTCGCGGTCACTGGCGCGCGTGGTCTACCTCGCGTTGAATAGCCGCCTCGATCAAGCCGTCTATCAGCGGCTTTACAATCAGCGCGAATTGGATGAAATCCTGAGGCCTCTCGGCGACCGCATTCATCGCACAGACAATTACTCCAAGCCCGAAACCATGGCGTGGCTCAAGGAGCGCAACGCGGACGTTTTCGTGGTTCACACAAGCTACTGGGTTGGCAAGAAAGTCCGCGAGCTGCCCAGAAAAGGGATCGTCCTGGGCGGCCATCCCGGAATCACACCCGATTACCGCGGATCGCATTCCGCGTTTTGGGCAATTTACAAGAAGAAGCCGGAGGATGTCGGCTGCACGGTTTTCCTGATCGACTCAGGAGTCGATACCGGTGACGTAGTGGCGCAAGAAAGGATCCCCGTCGAGAAGGGCGACAGTTTCATGACGCTGTCCTGGAAGGGGATGATCCGTATCGCACAGCTCCAAGCTCAAGCACTGAGTAACCTGGACCAAGGGCAAGAACTCCACCGCCGTAAAATCACGGTCATACCTCCCGACTCGGAGTTCGACAACCCGACCTTCGGGGAGTTCTTGCGCTACCGATTGAGCCAGCAACTGGTCCGCTAAGTATCCACCTTCAGTTATCCCCTTATTCCTCAGACGCCTGTGCCCCTATCCCACCCCCGGGCAGCGTCCCGACCCTCCGCCTGCTAGGCAAAGTAGTTCCCCTTTTGTGAACCTACGGTACGTCGCTATCTTTTTATTAAACTGAAAACAAATGGGTTATCTGGGCAAGAAAGGTGCTTTGGTTCTTGTGCGGGCCTACTATCTGCGGTTCGGGAATGCCGGTCCGCTCCGGGTTTTCATTGGATTCTTATCGTAAGAACGGGAGTCAAGGGGCGGAGCCCTATCTTGAGCCGTCTTTTTCCCTTCAGACGAGTTCGGGCGATACTCTTTCGGGGCGCGCAGGGCGCTTCCCTTCATCCTCAGAGAAATTGACAGTCCAAACTACAAGGCCAGACGCAAAGACTGCGGGTCCAATGACGCTTCGAGCGAGTGCACGGGTGTCAGTGATTATCTGCACCTATGGCCGCAGCACCGCCCTGGAGGACTTGCTGCGTTGCCTGGAGGTCCAGACCTTCCGGAACTTTGAAGTTCTGATTATCGACGGCAACGGGGAAATCTCACCGGCTCGCGAGACGGTTGGAAAGTTCCTTAGCCGCCCCAACGCGACACTCGAGGTCACACTACTGGGCGCCCCAAAGGGTTTGACGCGCCAGCGGAACGCAGGTCTGGCGGCGGCGAAGGGAAGCCTGATTTGCTTTCTGGACGACGACGTCACGTTCGATGAGGATTTTCTTGCCAAGGCAGCAGACCTTTTCGGCCGGCCGGAAATGAAAAACGTCGGGGGAATCACGGCGTACGACTCCCTGAATTACGCGGCTCCGATCACGTGGCGATGGCGCCTGCGAAATCTTCTGGGTACGATACCGAGCCTCGATCCCGGGCAGGTGGATCATCTGGGACGGGCCGTGCCGCTCAGCTTCCTCAAGCCCTGGCAAGGGCAAAAGGAAATCGGATGGCTCGGCGGCTTCTGCATGATCTATCGCAGAGAGGCTACCGAGGGACTGCGGTTCGACGAACTACTGCCCACATACGCCGGCGAAGACCGCGATTTTTCAATGCGCGTCGGCAAGAACTGGCGGCTCTTGATCTGCGGAGATTTGAGCATCGAGCACCATTACTCGGCACACGGCCGGGACATTGACCTGGAACGCCTGCGGCAAAGCAGCTATGGCGTGGGGCGCCGCTTCGCGCAAAGTGCGCGAAGTTTTGGGGATTATCTGACCGTGGCGCGCACGTTTCTGGGCGATCTGGCGATCGATGCGATCGCAATCGCGCGCCGGCCCAACCGAGACAACCTGATGACCTTGATTGTGAGAGCCCGAGCGTTCTTCACCGGTTTGCGTTTCAACCGGAATGAAACGCAACCTCCGACGGCGCCTTATTTGCGTCCCAGTCCGCCAGGACAATCGGATTCGATTTCCCAGACTCGATGAGCGCCACAGCCGATTTGTCGCCGAGAGTCGTGACCGCAGTACGGGTGCGCGCCAGCAAGCTTAAGTGGCTCCTGATCGCGCAGATTTGCGTGTGCGTGCTCCCGGCGATGGCGTCGATCGATTTTGCAAGTCCAGAACTCGGGGCGCGTTATCTTGTGGGCAGCCTACTGGTATTGCTCAGCTACCACATTGTCAGACGGGACCGTTATCAATTCCTGGGTCTGGTGATCGGCGTGGCGCCAGCGCTGGGCTTGATGCGGGCGGTATTCTTTTACGACAGCGTCACTTTCTTCCTGATCGCAGGCACGCTGTTGTGGGCGGCTACCGCGAGGAACGAACTTGAATTCGTTTGGAGGGATCCGATCTGGAAGGGACTGGCCTTCTGGTGTTTTCTCTATTGGTTTTTCTCTTTTTGCGAGACGCAAGACTGGCATTCGAATTCCAGGGCCATCGAATTATTCCTGGCCGGGGCAGCCGTTTGCCTGGTTTCCAAGCGGCGCTCATTTCTGGCCACAGCCCTGGTGGGGATGGCCATCTCGGTTTCCGCGTACGCGATTGCGATGCTGCCCTACGGCGTGCGTCTTGGAGAAGGCGAGTTAGACGACGGCGTGACGATCGGCAATCCGGCGTTGCTGGGCATTCCCGCGGCGTTCATCCTGCTGGTTGCGGTGACCGACAGAGGCCGGCTGTTCCTGATGGAGAATAATGTTTTCGGAAGACTGATCATCTGCATGTCCGCCGGGGAATGGCTGATTCTTTCGGGATCCCGCGGAAGCTGGACGATTACGCTCTTTTGCCTGATCCTGGTATTTGCCTTCAGCAAGTCCAGCAGAAAGCCCATATTGATCGGCATCTGCGTTATTGCCGTGGCGACGGTTGTCGTGATGTCGACCGACAGAGGAGACAAGGTATCGAACGTCTTCGATAAAACCGTCGATACGAACCGCAGCCTGGCGAACAGAACCAGCGGACGCTCGAACATGTGGGCCGCGTTGCCCCAAATTTTCGAGACATCGCCGATTTGGGGGTGGGGCGCGGGTTCCGGCAGGGACATCGACTTCGTTTACACGCACAGGCACCTTGAGCTGCATTCTCTTTACTTGCAGGTGATCGCAGAAACAGGATTGCTGGGCGCGATCCCTCTCTTTGCGATCCTGATCGCGCTTCTACGGCGGGCTGTGATTCACATGCGCCGTTACGGGGAAGTAATACCGCTAGTGGGAATCGTCGGATTCATGTTTATTGGCGTGTCCGTGACTGCGCTAGACATCGTTTCCGGGATCTATCTGGGGCTGGCATTCATGGCGCGCGAGGCCAATCCGCGGTTTACCGGCTTAGAGGTATGGCAGGCACCCGCTGTCGAAAACGAAATTGTATTGAATTGAATTGTTCTCGTGTCCATCCAATAGTTCTTTTCGAAAAAGAGAAGACCTCCTTATGAACGGAACGCTGCTACGACTCTATCATGCGCTGCCACCGGGCACGCGCTCTCTAGTCGCCACGGGGCGAGGCGCATATCTCCGGTTTTGGAGATACGACAGCCGTACGGAAAAGCTCGTCGCGGAAGCGCTGGAACGGGAAGCCTGGAGCGCCGAACGCTGGAAACAGTGGCAGGAAAACCGGCTTACCTACGTGCTGCACCGCGCGGCAACTCAAGTGCCTTACTACCGCCAAGTGTGGGAAAAGCGGCGACGTAGCGGAGACCGCGCCTCGTGGGATTATCTGGAAAATTGGGAAGTTCTGGAGAAGGGCGTCGTCCGGGAGAATCCACAAGCCTTTGTCTCGGATGACTGCCAAACCTGGCGCATGTTTGCCGAGCACACCAGCGGCACGACCGCCAAACCGATCACTTTGTGGAGAACGCGGCAGGTGCAGCGCGAATGGTATGCCCTGCTGGAGGCGCGCACGCGGCAGTGGTATGGAATTACGCGCCACGATCGCTGGGCGATTTTTGGGGGCCAGTTGATTGTGCCGGTGAACCACCGCAATCCTCCTTTCTGGACGTGGAATGCCGCGCTCAATCAACTTTACTTGTCTTCGTATCACCTGGCTCCCGACCTGATGCCGGCGTATCTGGATGCGCTGAAAAGCTACGAAGTCGAGTCGCTGCTGGGATACTCCTCCGCCCTCTACTTTGTGGCGCGCCAGGCGCTGCGGCTTGGCCGCCGCGATTTGAAGATGAAAGTCGTGGTTACGAATGCGGAGCCGGTAACTGCACTTCAACGCAGGGTGATTTCGGAGGCTTTTCAGTGTCCCGTGCGGGAGACATACGGATCAGCCGAGATCGTAGGCGCCGGAAGCGATTGCGAACACGGGAAGATGCATTTGTGGCCCGAAGTGGGATTTCTGGAAACTCTCGATGCAGGGTGCGGCGTGGCGGATGCGGTTCCTGGCGAACTGATTTGCACCGGCCTGCTGAACTCCGAAATGCCCCTTATTCGCTATCGGATGGGCGATTGCGCAAATCTAGAGGCGGGACGGACGACGCAATGCAAATGCGGCCGCTCGTTGCCAACGATTCAATCGATTGAAGGCCGGGTGGACGACGTTCTATTCACACGCGACGGGAGACAGGTGGGGCGCCTCGATCCCGCTTTTAAAGGAAGCATGCCGATTCACGAAGCGCAGATCATTCAGGAAAGCCTGGAACAAGTTCGAGTCCGGTACGTACCCGCCGAAGGGTTTGCCTCGAGTTCCAGCGAGGCAATCGCCCGGGCGATACGCGAGCACCTGGGGCCGGTGGAAGTGATCCTCGAGGCCGTTACGCGAATCCCGCGAGAAAAGAATGGAAAGTTCCGGGCTGTGATTACCCGAGTGAAGGCTCCCATACTGAACCAGGAGCCGAGTTCGATTCCGGGACACCCCGCGAACTCGCTGAATGCCTGCCGGTGACAAGCGCTAAATCCATGAAGCCTATCGGAGCGATGCACGTCATTGACACTCTCGCCGCGGCGGGAGCTGAGCGAGTAGCTGTCAATATCGTCAATGCGCTGCCTCGCGAGAAATATGCGCCGTATTTGTGCACCACGCGCGCCGATGGGCCGTTGGACGCGCTGGTGGAACGCGACGTGGTACGACTGCGGCTGAACCGAACTTCGCGATTCGATTTCGGCGCGGCCGTCCGGCTGCGACGCTTCATTCAGATGCACGGCATTCGCATCATCCACGCGCACAGCGCGGCGTTGTTTGTGGCGCGGCTTGCGGCGTGGGGGACGGACGCGAAGATTTTGTGGCACGCACACTACGGACGCTACGCTGTGGAGGACCATGCCGCTTATCACTATCGCATGGGCACAGCGGGAATCGACGGCGCACTGACGGTCAATAAGGAAATGGCGGAATGGTGCTCTCGAAGGCTGAAGGTTCCGGCCGAGAAAGTGTGGTATTTGCCGAACCCGGTGGCCCTGGAGGAGAAGGCGGCGCCCCTCGCATCCCCGCTTCCCGGGACAAAGGGCTCCCGAATTATTTGCCTGGCGAACTTCCGGCCCGAGAAAGACCACTTTACATTGGTGCGCGCGATGGCACGCGCCGTGCGCGAAGTACCGAGCGCGCATTTGATTCTCGCGGGAAAGACGAACGACGAGAACTACAAGCGAGACGTTCAAAAAGAGATCGCCGCCCTCGGGATAGAAGGGAACGTGTCGGTGCTGGGCGAACGTCACGACGTTGCCGCGATCCTGGGCTCTTGCGATATCGGCGTGCTGAGCTCGAGTTCCGAAGGGTTGCCGATGTCGCTGCTGGAATATGGCGCCGCCGGACTCCCGGCGATTGCGACCGACGTGGGCCAATGCGGGGATGTGCTGGACTACGGGCGAACCGGCATGCTGGTGCCGTCCGGAAAGCCCGGCGAGCTGGCCGCGGCGATGATCCAACTGCTGCAATCCGGCGCAGAACGCAGCAGGCTGGCAGCGCTGTTCCGCGAACGCGTCATCAAGACGTACAGCTCAAAGACGGTGGTTCGGGAAATCTGCGGCGTGTACCGGACGGTTCTGGGTGAAAAGGCCGGGCCGCTGGAGCAGGCGGCTGCCGAGCGCGATGTTGTGACCAGCGGATCGCTGTCCTAGTCCTAACCGCGGCGGCGGGTAGCGCAACTTCTTAAATCCCCATTCCAAAATTAACAATCTGCAAGTCGCTCCAAGAGGAAAAGCCATGAGCAATGGTAACGGAAACGGCAACGGACTCTCGCATCTGCATGCCCCGAAAAATATGACAGCCGTGATTCTGGCTGGAGGGAAAGGGACGCGGCTCAAGCCCTTCACGATGACGATTCCCAAGCCGCTTTTGCCGCTGGGAGACATGCCCATTCTTGAAATCGTGATCGAGCAACTTGTGGCGGCGGGTATATCGAGGATTGTGCTGACACTGGGCCATATGGCGCCGCTGCTGATGGCATGCATTGGCAACGGAGAGCGTTGGGGCGTGAAGATCGAGTCGATTCTCGAGGATGAGCCGCTCGGCACCGCAGGCTCGCTGCGAGCCATCGAAAACCTGAGCGACAATTTTCTGGTGATGAATGCGGACCTGCTGACGACGCTCGATTATGAGGACATGTTCGATTATCACATCCGGAACAATGCGTTTGGAACCATCGGGCTTTCGAAGAGGGAAGTGCTGATCGACTATGGCGTCGTGCGAACCACTTCGGAGGGGATGCTCGATAACTACATCGAAAAGCCGACGATTCCTTACTCTGTTAGCATGGGCATCAACATCCTCTCGAAAAAATGCCTGAAATACATACCTCCCAAGGGAAAATTCGATATGCCCAACCTGATGCTGGCGATGCACGGCGCGGGGCATCCGGTGCGCTGCTACGAAACCGATTGTTACTGGAAGGATATCGGGCGGTTCGATGACTACCAACAGGCCAGCGAGGATTTCGTGAAGAATCCTTCGCGTTTTATTACCAAAAAGGTGGCGTCGCACTCGTGAAGGCACTTGTCACTGGAGTCGGCGGCTTCTGCGGAGCGCACTTGGTTTCGCGCTTGCGGCGGGAACCCTTTATGGAGATTGCAGGCTTCGACCGCAAGGCTGCCGCTGCGCCGGAGCTGGGGCTGGACGGTTATTATCAGGGCGACGTTACCGACGCGGCTGGGGTCGACTCCGCAGTGAGATCGTTTGCGCCCGATTGGCTTTTTCATCTGGCGGGCGTCTCGGGGAGCGTGGTTCCCGCGCCCTGCATGTATACGGTGAATGTGACGGGAACCGTTCACGTGCTGGAGGCGGTGCGCCGAAACCTTCCCGCGTGCCGCGTGGTGCTGATTGGTTCTTTTGCGGAGTATGGTCCCGCCGATCCGTCGTCCATGCCGGTGACCGAGGAGACGCCGTGCCGGCCTGTGGGGCCCTACGGCATTACCAAGTACGCTGCGACTCTTACTGGAATTGATTACGCGAAAAGATACGGGCTTGGAGTCGTGGTTGCGCGCCCGTCGAACATTGTAGGTCCCGGGGTGCCAGAAAGCCTTGTGGTAGGCGCAATGCTGGGGCGGGCGAAGAAGGCGTTTTCATCTCTCAGGCCCGTGATGAAGGTGGGAGATTTCGAGAGCGAGCGGGATTTCGTCGACGTGAGCGACGTGGCTGATGCTTATGTGCGGCTTGCTCAGTCGAATGTTTCGGGCCAAGTGTTCAATATCTGTTCAGGGCGCGCGCATTCGATCCGGCGGGTTGCCGAAATGCTGATTGCCAATTCTTCGCGCACGATTACCGCGGATTTTGATCCCAGTCTCGTGCCGCCCTCGGTTATCCGGTGTCTCTATGGAAGCCATGAAAAAGCGACGAAGGCGATCGGATTCCGCCCGGTGACTCCGCTCGAGGAATCTTTGAAAGCGGCATGGTGCGCCGAAATTGAGACGGGTGTCACATGCGAATAGCGATGCTGCTCAGCCTGGGCGTTTCGTGGTCGCGGGAGGCCGCTTTGCGGCTCAGCGAACTGGGCCATGAAGTGCACGCCATCGATTTCGCGTCAGAAGTCACCGACAACTACCTTCGAGGGCGCGACGAACTTTATTCGGGAGCGGTCGCGAAGCTGCGAAATGGAGTGGCCGGCATTCACATCATTCCCGGCGAGGATGTCTCGCAGTTCCGCTATTTGCGCTATGCGCCGCGGCTGCGGAAGATCTGCAAAGACCTCCATAGCGACGTGCTCGTGAGCCTCTGGGGAGGCGGCTGTGCGCTAATTTCGTGCGCCAGCGGAGTGCGGCCCTATGCCGTCTTTCTGGGAGGCGGGGACATTCTGCGGGTTTCGGGCGTTCAGAAAATGGTGAGCCGGTTCACGTTGAACCAGTCGCTGGTTTCGTTCGCCAACGGAAAATATTTCGCGGAGAAGGCGAGAAACTTCGCGCCGAACGCTCCCATTCGTCCCATTTATCTCGGAGTCGATACGCAGCGATTTGTGCCCGGGAAACCCGATGCCTCGCCGGTCGTGATTATTTGCACCAGGGGCTTTGAGCGGGCTTATAACAATGCGTATCTGATCGAGGCGCTGGCGCACTTCCCGGATTCCGTGTCTGACTTCAAAGTTGTCTTCACATCGGCAGGCAAGTTTCTGGATGGAACCAGGGCGCTGGCCGACCGGATTCTGAGTCCGGCGATGCGGGCACGAGTTCAATTCCTCAACGGCGTCACCGACGACGAGATGCTGGAGAACCTGCGAAACGCGCACATTTACACATCGGTGTCCAGATACGATGGAACGTCGATCTCCCTGCTGGAAGCGCTCTCTTGCAGTTTGTTTCCGGTGCTTTCCGATATTCCTCCCAACCGGGAATGGTTCGACCCGCAAGTGCAGAACGGAATCCTCGTGCCACTGGACCAACCGGCGGTGTACGCGGAACACCTGCAGCGGGCGATTCGTGATTCGGCTTTTCGCGACAGGGTCGGTTCGTTCAATCGCCGTCTCGTGCTTGATCGCGCTGACGGAAGGAAAACGATGGCGGAAATGGCCGCGGTGCTGGAAGCGGCGTTCGGCGGGCGGAATGGCGATTAACGCAGTGCCGGCGATGGACGAACTGGCGGAGCTCGCTACCGGGCGGTCATTCGATTTCTTCTCGGAAGATCTGCGGCAGCGTTCGGGGGCGATTCGCGAGCGGTTTGCGGGCAGCCGGGTCCTGGTTCTCGGCGGGGCTGGAAGCATCGCTTCCTCCACGGTTGGCCTGCTGTCGCAGTTTCGTCCGGAGTCCCTACACGTCGTCGACCAGAATGAAAACGCTCTTGCGGAACTCGTCCGGGACCTGCGCAGCCGAAAAGAAGGTCTTGACGTTTCGGACTTTCGAGCGATCCCTCTTGATTTCGGGTCGCCGTTGATACTGCGTTTCCTGAAATCGGAGCGGCCGTACGATTGGGTTCTGAATTTCGCGGCGCTCAAGCATGTTCGATCGGAAAAAGATGTGTGCTCGCTGCTGCAGATGTTCGAAACCAATCTGCTGAAGCCCTTGCGAGCCTGGAGATGGCTGCACCAGACGGGGTCCGATCCCTCTTATTTCAGCGTTTCGACCGATAAGGCGGCCGAACCAGTGAACCTGATGGGCGCCAGCAAGAGAATCATGGAGCACCTGATGTTCTGCGAAGGCAGCCCGCTGGCAAGCGCCAAACGCTCGACTTCCTCGCGGTTCGCGAATGTCGCTTTTTCCAACGGAAGCCTGCTCGAAAGCTTCACCCGTCGATTTGAGAAATCGCAGCCGCTGGCGTGCCCTCGCGATACGAACCGGTTCTTCATTTCGCTGCGGGAGGCGGGTCAGATTTGCCTTCTGGCCGCGGCGTGCGGTCCCGACCGGCACATAGCGATACCCCGCCTCGACCCTCAGCGCGACGCTCGCAACCTCGACGAGATCGCGACCGCGTTCCTGCGCCGGAAGGGTCTTGAGCCCCAGATCTACAGGGACGAATCAGGCGCCCGCGCCAATGTGTCCCAGGATTTGTTGCGAAACCGCTACCCTCTGCTCCTTACCGATCTGGATACGGAAGGAGAGAAGTCGTGCGAGACCTTTGCCGGTCCCGACGAACAAGTAGTGGAATGCGGAATGTCGAGCGTTCTCGCGGTACGCTATCAATCGATTCCGCATGCAACCTTGAGCGAATTTGTCGGTCGGCTGGAGGGGTTCATTTCCTCGGCAGATACGGCGGTGGATAAGGACATGATCCTTGAAGCCGTTGCGCAGGTCGTGCCGGAATTTCATCATGTGCAGGGTGCCCGCAAGCTCGACCAGCGCATGTGAGCCCCCCAGGTACTCCCCAGGGTCGAGGGCAATTCTGAGCCTCGGGCTGCCCCAAATTAGGAAATTCATTTCCCATGACCTGCGCATTCCTGCTGTAAATAAAGGATTTAGTTAGGGCAGGCATGTGCAAATCCCATGTGTGAAAGAGAATCGCCCAGGGAGCTTCCGCGGCGAGTAACATACTGGGCCTCCGGGACTGGTAGGGCGTGAGCCTGCGCGCGGCGGTAAGTCCGGCATTGAGAACCGATATCAAACTCGCGGAATTCCCGACGCACGCGGTCGAAGAGAACGCCTTGTCCGTTCGCAGCCTCTCCATTGCGGCGCCGGCCTACAACGAAGGCCAAGGGATCGTTCCGGTTGTGCAGCATTGGCTGAAATATCTCCGGGGGCGCACGGATTTAGACAGTTTTGAGATTGTAATTTGTAACGACGGAAGCCGGGACGACACGGCGAAAAAGCTCGAGTCGATCGCCTGTAGTGACGACCGGCTCATCGTGATCGAACACGGGGTGAACCAGGGAGCGGGAGCCGCGGTTGCCACGGCGATCGCAGGCACGACTTCGGAGTGGGTGCTCCTCATCGACTCCGATGGCCAGTTCGCCATCGAGAACTTCGACGTTCTTCTCCAAGGGGTCCGCGCAAGCGGCGCGCCCGCGGCGATCGGCGTCCGGACGAAGAAACTGGATAGCGCGTTTGCGCGCTTCGGCTCCTGGTCGAGCGGGTTGCTCTGCAATTATTTTCATCGCACAAACTACCGGGATTTCAACTCGGCCTGCAAGCTGGTGAAGGGCGATTTGCTGCGGTCGCTGCGCCTGGAATGCAAGGGATTGAATTACTCAACCGACGTGACCTCGAAGCTGGCCGAACGCGGAGTCAAAATCGCGGAAGTTGAAATCGTGCACCTCCCCCGGGTTGCGGGGACAAGCAGCCTGCGGAAGTTCCGGGGGGCGAGGGACCGCTTTCTTTTTGTGTTGTACCTGGGGTTCCGGCAGTTTCTGATTCGCATGCGAATCCTGCGAGCGTGGAAGTATGAAAACAACTAACGGGAATCTTCGCGTATCGATGTTCTGCGGCGGCCGCGGGAGCACCACGATCACCCGCGAATTGTTGCGCTGGCCGAACATCCAATTGAACCTGCTGGTGAACGCCTATGACGACGGGCTTTCGACGGGCGAACTGCGCGATTTCATTCCCGGAATGCTCGGACCGTCCGACTTTCGCAAGAACCTTTCGCACCTGCTGGATTTGTATTCGAACCAGCAGCACGCGCTGCAGCTGGTGCTGGAATACCGGCTTCCGCTTGAATTCTCGGACGAGGACCTGGCCCGTCTGGAATCCTATATCAGCGATCCACGCTCGCCGGGGGGGCTGACGCCGGAGTTGCGTGGATTGTTCTCGCAGCTTGACCGCGATCTGCACGAGAAGCTGCTCGGTTACCTGAGGCGCTTTTTTATGTATTACCGCAGGAGCGGCAAGCAGTTTCGATTCGCGGACTGCTCGCTGGGAAATCTGCTGTTTGCCGGCGCGTATTTGCACCGCCAGGGAAATTTCAACGCCGCCACCAGCGACCTGGCCGAACTGTTCGGTTCGCAGGCGCGTTTGATCAATGTGAGCAAGGGTGAAAATCGCATCCTCGCCGCGCTGAAATCGGACGGCGAGATTCTCTGCAGGGAAGCGGAGATCGTCGGCCCGCAGAGCAGCAGCCCGATGGATTCAGTGTATTTTCTTCCGGGCCCGCTGACCCGCGAGCAAAAAGAAGAGTTGGGGCGGGCGTCGTTCCAGGAAAAGCGCGATCTTCTGGCGGGGATGGAAGCAGTGACGGAAGTGTCGGATGAAGCGCGGGAAGCGCTGTTGACGAGCGATGTGATCATCTATGGTCCGGGAACGCAGTTTTCGTCCCTGATGCCGAGCTACCGGCTGAAGGGATTGGGCGACGCCGTGCGCAGCAGCCGGGCCAAGCTGAAGGTGATGGTGATGAATTTGAAGGCCGACCATGACATTCAGGGAATGGATGCGGGCGATATCGCGGACAAACTCTTTGAATCGATCGGCGATCCAAACAATTACGGCTCCTACGTGACTCACATTCTGTACAACCAAAATTCCGCGGCGGGTCCGGATGCATTGGCTTTGCCCGAACGCCTGGCGGCCAAGGGAAACCGCTACAAAAACGCAACGATCGTGCAGGGAGAATTCAGCAACCCAGCCCGTCCCACCGTCCACAGCGGATATGCGGTGCTTCGCAAGGTAATGGATCTGCTGGAGCGACAGTCCGGGCAGCGGCGCCAGGACACGTTGGATATCTACGTCGACCTTCTTTCGCGGTCGATTGCTTTCGATTCGATTCTGCAGGAATTTCTCGAACTGCCCTGGCAACAGCAATTCTGCAAAGTGCGGCTGCACGTGAATCAGCTCGAGCTTCCCGAAGTGAAGCTCCCGCAATATCTGGAGATCAGAAACACGGCTTACCCGGGGTCGTTCACGGAGCAGGCCATGCTTGTCGACTGGCTGAGCGTGGGGGACGGCGAATATCTCGCGACGCTTACCGGAGACGGCGAATACAGGTTGCGCGATATTTTTGCGGGAATCACGGCGCTCAAGAATGGGAGCTTCGGGGCCGTCCACGGCTCCCGCACGCAAAGCCGGAAGCAGTTTGCCACCTCGTTGCGGGCGGCTTACGGAGAAGGCACCGTTCTGTTCTGGATGAGCTGGCTGGGCGCGTTTTTTCTCACGATGATCTTCGCTCTGCGATTCAAGGTGGTTTTCTCGGATACGCTAACGGGCTTCCGGATTTACAAGCACAGCAAGGTGAACGATGCATTGCGGGAATCGCTTTCAAGCAAACCGCCGCGCTCTTCCCTGGGCGTGACCAAGCTTCTCGTTCAGAACAATATTGAAGTGGCGGAGATGCCCGTTAACTACCGGACATTCCGGGGATTCACGAGAATTTCGTGGCGGATGCGGCACGCATGGGATACGGCCGTCAGCGTGATCCGTTAATCCATGCGCTTCTCTATTACGTCGAAGCGGCACTTCCTCTTTGACCTGGACGGAACACTCGTGGATTCAAACGAATTCCACGGACTTGCGTTCCGGGAGGTTCTGGAACGTTCCGCTCCCGATCGCCTGGCCGGTTTTGATTATGAAACCGTGAAGGGCCGGGCTACGCGAGCGGTTTTCGAGGGCTTTGGCTTTAAGGATGAAGCGCAGGTTACCGCACTGACGGCGGCAAAGCAGGAGGCCTACTCGTCGGCGATCGGGCGCAACGGCCTTCCGCTGATACGCGGAGCCCGGGAAATCCTGGATTTTCTGACATTGTTGGACAGGAAACTCCACATTGTGAGTGCGGGAAGCCGGCGCTCCGTGGAAGAAGCTCTGCGGGCGGCGAAGATCCGGCATTACTTCTTGAGCGTGACGACTTCCGATGACGTGACCCGCAGCAAACCCGATCCCGAAATTTATCGCAAGTGCCTGGAGACGAACAATGCGCCGGCGGGCGATTGCCTGGCAATTGAGGATTCCGACAGCGGGATTGCGGCGAGCACGGGCGCCGGAATCGATTCGGTGATGGTTAATTGTGCCGGTTCCGCGCCATGTCTTCCGCGTTGCGAGAGCTATTCGTCGCTCGCAGAATTCAGTATTCGGACAATCGAAATGTTTGGAGTGCGCCAATGAGCAAAGGAATTTGCGCGGTGATTCCGGCGGCGGGACGGGGGACGCGCCTCGGCTTGAATGTCCCGAAGCTGCTGGCTCCGATCGACCCGGAAACGACGATCTGGAGTATTCTGCGCGGCAAATTGCTGCCGAACGTCGATCGCATCCATCTCGTGGTGGCCCCGCAATGGGCAGGAATGTTCCAAGCGCTGCTGGCCAGCGATCCGCAGAGCGACCGTTTGTCCTTCAGCGTGCAAGCGGAACCGCGCGGGATGGGAGACGCAATTTTTGGGGCGGCGAAATACTGGGGCGATGCGAAGACTTTGCTGGTGGTGTGGGGAGACCAGATTCATATCTCGGCAGATACGCTCAAGCGGGCGTTAGCCGGACACCGCGGAGAGTGCGGCCGCCACTGCACGATCCCCGCTGTGCTCATGGACCGGCCCTACGTGCAATATTGCTTCGATGCCAGCGGCGGGCTGACAGAGATTCGCGAAACACGCGAGGGAGCCAAGTGTGACGCAATCGGATTCTCCGACGTGGGAACATTCGCGCTGGAGGTCGATGGGCTGGACAGGGCCTGGCAGGCGTACCAACTTGAAGGAAAAGCGGGAGCGTGCACCGGTGAAGTGAACTTTCTGCCCTTCCTGCCGTACCTGGCACGGGATGGCTGGTCGATCAGCCGCGTCGCAGTGACCGATCCGGTGGAAGCCCGCGGCGTGAACAGCATGGACGATCTGCAATTTTTCCAGCAAATCTATCGCGGCGGAAAGAACACGCCGGCCGTCGCGGCGCGATAATCACCGAGCGAGCTAACCGACATGGCTACGAATAAGGAACTCGTCCTGGTCACCGGCGGCGCCGGATTCATCGGAAGCCACCTCACGGAAGGACTGTTGAGCGCTGGGTATCGCGTGCGCGTGATGGACAATTTGTCGCAAGGGCATCGCGAGTGGGTGCATGGCGACGCCGAATTCCTCGAGGGAGACATCACGAGTCTCGATCAGTGCAGGCAAGCTTGCGCGGGCGTGTCCGGAATATTCCATCTGGCGGCCATGAGCCGGGTAGCCCCTTCGGTGGATAACATTGAAGGTTGCACGCTGCCGAACGTTGTTGGCACTCAGAACATCCTTTCCGCAGCCAGGGAAGCCGGCGTGCGCCGCCTGGTTTACACTGGATCTTCGACCTTTTACGGCAATACCGCGCCGCCGCACAGGGAGGATATGCCTTCGGAGTTTTTGAATTTCTATTCGCTCACGAAGGCCGTGGGCGAGCAGTATTGCTTTCTGTTCGACCGGCAGTATGGGTTATCCACGGCGGTGGTGCGGTATTTCAACGTGTATGGACCGCGCCAGCCGCAGACCGGCACATACGCATTGGTGCTGGGTATATTTCTGAAGAGGCTTGCGCAGGGGCTACCTCTCGTGATTCACGGGGATGGCTCGCAGCGGCGCGATTTTGTCCACGTGAAGGATGCGGTGGCGGCCACGATCCGCGTGTATGAGAGCGATGCGCGAGCGGAAGTGTTCAACGTGGGCTCCGGAACGAATGTCTCGATCAAGGAAATCGCGGGCATGATTTCAGCCAATCAGGAGCATGCTCCGCGGCGAGCGGGAGACGCGGAGATAACGCTTGCGGACATTACGCGGATTCGCACGAGACTCGGCTGGGAACCGAAAATTTCCTTGGAAGAAGGACTGCGCGAACTGATTCAGCTCACGCACGAACACAGGGCCGCCTGAAGGGTCCCTCAATCGTTTAGATCTTCGCGTGATGAGAGTTCAATGCCGCCATTTTTCAGCAAGACAGGAGGATTTATGGATTGGCTGTTGCGCCGGGTGCCGGTTGCATTCGCTCAAGCGGGATTGCTGCTGGCTCGCTACGAAAATTCCGAAGGCCGGCGTGACCGTCTTAAACGCATCAGGCGCATTCGCTCGGAGCGCGACATGCTCTTAATTCCCGCAGAGGCCTGCCAGATAATTTGCGCCCTCAAGGCAATCGAAAAGATTCCGGGCGATATGGCGGAAGTGGGTGTTTCGACGGGCGGGTCGGCAAAAATGATATCGGACTGCGCCCCCAACCGGACGCTTCATTTGTTCGACACTTTCGAAGGGCTTCCGGCCCCGCATTCTCTGGACAGTCCTCGTTTCAAACCCGGTCAGTACGCCTCGGATTTCGAAAACGTGCGGGAGTACCTCCGAACCTCCAACGTGAAGTTTTACAAGGGCTATTTTCCGGCGACCACGAAAGACGTGCCGGACGTGCGTTTTGCGTTTGTTCACCTGGATGCGGATCTTTACGAGAGCACAAAAGCGGGATTGGAGTGGTTTTATCCTCGCATGTCGGCGGGGGCCATCCTCATTTGTCACGATTTTGTGACATCCGAGGGCGTGAACCGCGCTTTTGAGGAATTTTTTGAGGATAAACCTGAGGCCTACATAGAGCTAACGGGTTCGCAATGTATGTTTGTAAAACAACGAGATCCGAACTGAACGCGCGATGGCAAAATTAGCTAGCCCGAACCTACCATGAACTCAGCCACACAAGACCTCACGCTGAGGCTGCCTCGTGAAGCGCGCCGCCCATTTCTGGACTGGTTCGATTGCTTATGCGCTTTGCTGCTGGTCGTTTCGTTTTTAATCGTCAGCCGGTTACCGGCGCCCTCGAAGTTTGGCGATTTATACTTCCATGAAGAAGCGAAAAGCCTGAGCTTGGCGATTCGTGGAGTAGCCCCCTGGCGGGAAGTTGCATTCGCCCGCGCGCCGGGTCCAGCTCTCTACTACTCAGTGCCATATCTGTTAGTGAGTGCAGACGCGCCAAACGAAACCTATTGGCGCGCCGCCGTGGCTTGGAACGGATTCTGGATACTTGTCGCAATCCTCCTGATCCGGCGTACGGCCGACATGTTGTGGCGAGAGCCGGCAGGGAAAGCAGCCGCGATTCTGGCTCTGCTCCTGCCTTTTCCCGTCTACTACAGCTTTGGCGTCGCAGCCGAATCGCCTGCGTACGTTGCTACAGCGATTCTGCTTTATGGGTGGGCGCGATGGCGCTCCAATGAAGGCGCCAGCTTGTTCTCGAAGGCAGGGTTCGTGTCTTTGGCGGGACTCTTAGCCTTGTTTCTGTGCCGCCCAAACGCTTTGGTAGTGCTTGGCATTACCACGGTGTGCGGCGTCATTTTGTTTCTTCGCCGGCCATCATCGGCCGCCGACAGGCGATTTGCAGTACTCTGCGTTCTGACTGGGATTGTGACGGTGCTTGTCGTCTCACTGGGCCTCAAGCATTTGCCAGGGAATCGGGGGTTGGGCTCGCAAGCGTCGAACTTTGACGAGGCAATGTTTCTGAGCAGCTTTCAGTTCCGCACGGAGTCATGGGATTGGCGCTTTTGGGGTAAGGGAACCAGGCAGGGGAGCGCTGACTACCAGAACTACGCGGCCGAACAGAAAATGATCGAGCGGGAGTCTTCAACCACAAATGTGCCGGTGGGCAAGCTGCAACTTCATTGGGCCTTGCGCGATTTGGCCGAGCATCCTCTCATACACTTCAAGATGTTCGCAGTAAGACTTCTGGCTTTAAACGTGTGGATCATTAATTCCACGAGGCCTGCAGCCTTCCGCTTGGGCTCCTTGAGGGGCACGGCGGTATATGTTGCTTTTCACATTTTTCTCAACATTATTGCACTTGCACCTTTGTTTGCTTCGTTTTGGTTTTTGGTCCACGAACGCGGGCTGTTTGCCTCGTACTGGCCGCTCTGGGGACCCTGGTTGGCACTCCTTTTGTTTCATTCACTGACCTATGCGGAGCCGAGGTATATGCTGCCGGCGCAGCCGGGTCTGGCGGTGATGGCTGCGTGTGTGTTGGCCCAGCGGAAAGCGCGCAGTCCGGAGGCGATGCCGCTTTCTGCCCATGGAAGTGAGCTTTTATGCCGATAAGTCCGGCAGCCTACAAGGCGGGCCCACACAATATCGCCTGGAGCGGGACCTCTCAGCCGGGGCGGTGGTCGTCTTCGCCGAAGTGGCCAATGACGATAATCTGCCTGACGGGGCTTGGCTTATTCGCGCTGCTGCTGGCCATGAATTCGGCCAGTCTCGGGGGCCGGAAGATCATTCACATCAGTTGCTGTTATGACGCGCCGAGCTATTTTTCGACGGGTCACGCGCTGCTGTTCCATCACAGTTTCGACTTGAGCAGCGAATTCGAAGCGGTGGGCCAGCCGTTCGAGGGATGGTCGTCGATCGTGCCAGCCACGGGACGTCCCGCGAGTGTCTTCGCCATCGGCTACTCGCTGCTCGAAATCCCCTTCCTTGCGCTTGGAACGGGCCTGGATGCTTTGACTCACCATCCGGCCGACGGCTACTCCACATATGCGTTAACTGCTTACTACGGCGCCAACATTTTGTTCGTTACGATCGCGCTGCTTTGTTTGTACCGGCTCCTGTACGAGCTGGGCGGACAACTGGATATTTCGCAGGAATCTCGAGTGTGGGTCCCGCTTTTCGTGGTTCTGACCATGCTGCCGGCTACATCGCTGGGCTACTATGCGTTCTCGCCTTTGCCCCACGTGGCGGGCTTCATGATGCTCAGTATTTTTTTCCTCACCTGGTGGCACATTCGCAACTCGAACAGCTGGTGGCGATGGGCGCTGTTGGGTGTTTTGGGAGGCCTCACGGCCCTGTGCCGCTGGCAGGATGCCGTCTATTTGGCGGCCCCCCCGTTGTGCGAACTGCTGCACCTGTATAAGACTCGCAGAATCCCGGAGAACGCTTCCGTAGCGAAATGGCTGGGCGTGCGGGCCCTCTACTGTTGCGTGGGGCTATTGACGCTGACGCCGCAGCTGATCGAATGGAAAGCTATTTTTGGGCACTACTTGCTGGTGCCGCAAGGGCCGGGATTTTTTAAATTCCCGCCGCGCTTCGTACCCCAGGTTCTCTTTTCAACGCAGCACGGGTGGTTTCTTTGGACCCCCGTTACGTTGCTCTGTATCATTGGCCTATTGATGGCCTGGAATCGATTGGAGGGCTATCTGGCGCCCTGGGCGCTGATTCTTTTTGCGGAAATCGCTTTGATGGGCGCGCAACCAACCGACTGGCACGGTTACGAATCGTTCAGCATTCGTTCGCTGACGTGCAGCCTTGCGGTGGCCGGCGTGGGCTTGGCCATGTTTCTGTGGTTGATGCCCAAAAAGGTTCTTCCGCTGTTATGTGTGTTGGTGGCCTTCTGCGCGCTCTATTCAACCGTGTTTGCGGCGCAGTACCGGCTTGACCTGATCCCCAAGAACGACCGTTTGCTTTCGACGGAGTTGATTCACGACAAGCTGTACATGAGGCAGGCGTATGCGCGGTCGCGGTCGGCGCAGCGGGGCGAGGCGCTGATCAAGAAGGGCGACGCGGCTGGTGCGACGGTTTCCTTGAACAAGTCGCTTGCACAGTACGGAGACGACCGCACTCTGCTGAAGGCTCTGGCGGAGGCTTACGCGGCCGAAGGAAACACAGCGGCGGCGGAAGAGACGCGCGAGCGGCTGGCGAAACTGCTGGATAAGAGGCTTTTCTGAGATTGGGTAAAAACGAGACGAACCGGAGGAAGGCAATGAGCGGCGATCAGAACATCGTAATCGTGGGGGGATGCGGGCATGTGGGCCTGCCACTGGGCATCGCTCTCGCGGATCATGGCAAGCAGGTGACGCTGCTCGATATCGACCCGAAGAAGGTGGAGCAGATCAACGCGGGCGAGATGCCGTTCATGGAAGACGGCGCGGCTCCGCTGCTGAAGAAGGTGATCGGGCGGTCGCTGCGGGCAACGCTGGACAACAGCTGCCTGCGGGATGCGGAGGTCGTGGTGACGGTGGTGGGCACGCCGGTGGACAAGCACCTGAATCCGAATGTGAACGAAGTGTACAAGAGCATGGACGAAGTGATCAGCCAGATGCAGGACGGGGCGCTGCTGATCCTGAGAAGCACGGTGTATCCGGGGATGACCAAGCTGATCAACGACCGGATTCGCACGCTGGGCCGCAAAATCCTGTTGTCGTTCTGCCCGGAGAGGATCGCGGAGGGCAAGGCGCTCGAGGAGCTGGAGTCGTTGCCGCAGCTGGTGTCGGCTTTTGAGCCGGAGGGATTCAGGCGGGCAGGAGAGCTGTTTCTGACCCTCGCCCCGAAGATCATCGAGCTGGCGCCGCTCGAAGCGGAGCTGGCCAAGCTGTTTTCCAACAGCTGGAGGTATCTGAACTTCGCGATCTCGAACCAGTTCTACGTTCTGGCGCAGAGTTACGGGTTGGACTTCTACCGGATTCATGACGCAGTTACACGGGACTACCCGAGAATGAAGAGCTTTGCGAAGCCGGGTTTTGCGGCGGGTCCGTGCCTGCTCAAGGATACGCTGCAGCTGGGGGCGTTTGCCAAGAACAACTTTTTCCTGGGACACGCGGCGATGCTGATCAACGAAGGGCTGCCGAACTTCGTAGTGGAGCAGTTGCGGAAGTTCGATTTATCGGACATGCGGGTGGCGATCCTGGGGATGGCGTTCAAGGGTAACTCGGACGACGCACGCGAGAGCCTTTCCTACAAGCTGCGCAACCTGCTGTTAGTAGAATCAAAAGAGGTGATCTGTACCGATCCGTACGTTCGCGATCCGGGATTTGTGCCGCTGGAAGTGGCGATTGAGCGTGCGGACGTGATCATTCTGGGAGCGCCGCATTCGGTGTACAGCGAAGTGAAGATACCAAGGGGGAAGGTTGTGATGGATATCTGGAATTTCTGGGCATCGCGGAAAGCCGATGAGGCGACAGCCGTCGCATCCACACCAATCCCAGCGCAGGTGAAGCGATGAAGGTTCTCGTTACCGGAGCTTCCGGCTTTATCGCCGGCTATTTGATTGCGGATCTGCTCGACGCGGGTCACGATGTGGTGGGGCTGGACAATTTCAGCAAGTATGGCCGCGTCGAGAAGTCCTACGACCGGAATCCCCGGTATAAGCTGGTCGAGGGGGATGCGAAGAACGCGGAGCTGATGAAGTCCCTGCTTATGGATTGCGATCATTTCGTGGCGTGCGCCGCGATGATCGGAGGCATTTCGTATTTCCACGCCTTCGCCTACGATCTGCTCGCCGAAAACGAGCGTATTACGGCGGCGAGCTTCGACGCGGCGATCCACGCCCACAAGAACGCCAAGCTACAGAAGGTCACGGTGCTATCGTCGAGCATGGTATTTGAGAGCACGGACCAGTTTCCGACGCCGGAATCGGCGTTGGAGAGTTGTCCGCCGCCACGTTCCACATACGGTTTCCAAAAGCTGGCGACGGAGTATTTTGCGAAGGGAGCGTTCGAGCAGTACGGGCTGCCGTACACGATTGCGCGGCCGTTTAACTGCGTGGGGATAGGGGAGAAGCGTGCTTTGCGGGACGCGGATGTGATTAGCGGCAACGTAAAGCTGGCCATGTCCCACGTGGTACCCGATCTTGTTCAGAAGGTTCTCAAGGGGCAGGATCCCCTGCACATTCTGGGCTCGGGAAAACAGGTGCGCCATTACACGTACGGCGGCGACTTGGCCCGCGGCATCCGCTTGTGCATCGAACATCCGGCGGCCCGCAACGAGGATTTCAATTTGTCGACTCCGGTGGCCACTCCCGTACTCGAACTGGGACAACTCATCTGGAAGAAGATCAACAACGGCACGCGGCCCTTCCGGTACGTCTCGGACAATCCATATGAGTACGACGTTCAGATGCGTTCGCCCGATGTCTCCAAGGCGGAAAAACTGCTGGGTTTCCGCGCCGAGACCAGCCTGAGTGAGATTCTAGACGAGGTGATTCCCTGGATCGGGGATCAAATCAAGAATGAGCATATCTAATCCGAACGTTGCGACCGAACTGGAGTCCGACCTCCAACAGACCTACGCCCGCCGCTTTGAGGGGCAGGAATTGCGGCGCAAGCAGGTGTGGGAAGTCTTGTGCAACTCCTTCTTCAGCCGCTGGGTGCGTCCGCAGGATACCGTTCTCGATTTGGGGGCCGGTTACTGCGAATTCATCAATTCGATTCAAGCCGGAAAAAAACTGGCGCTGGATTTGAATCCTGCCACGGCTACCCACGCCGCTCCGGGTGTGGCGGTGATCTCGCAGGATATCTGCAAGCCGTGGGATATCGCTGCGTCCAGCGTGGACGTGGTATTCACCAGCAATTTCTTCGAGCATCTGGAGAACAAGCAGGGGCTGGTGCATTGCCTGAAGGAAATCCGGCGCGTGCTGAAGCCCAAGGGGCACTTCATCGCACTGGGCCCCAACATCAAGTACGCGTACAAAGTGTATTGGGACTACTTCGACCACTATTTGCCTTTAAGCGATCGTTCCATGGTGGAAGGCCTCGAGCTCAACGGATTCCAGCTCGAAGAGGTCATACCGCGCTTTTTGCCGTTTACGATGAGGGGCAGCATGCCGTCACATCCCGCGCTGGTTCGGCTCTACCTGGCGATCCCGCTGGCCTGGCGAATCATGGGAGAACAGTTCCTGATCGTCGCACGGACCTAGCAGCAGGCCATGCCAGAAGCACTCAACATCATTGTTCCCGTTTACAACGAAGGAGCCAACTTCCCGGCCCTGCACTCGGCTATTACCTCTGCGATCAAGACGCCTTTCAACGCATTCGTGGTCTACGATTTTGATGAGGACAATACCGTCCCCGTGGTGCGGCGAGTGATCGACGGTGGGGATCAACGGTTTCATTTGCAGAAGAACACCGTCGGACGGGGTGTCGTGGGCGCTCTGCTCAGCGGATTCCGATCGGTGAATCGTGGTCCGGTGCTTGTGGTGATGGGCGATCTTTCCGACGATCTTGGAAAGGTCGATGAAATGGTGCGGCAGTATGAGCAAGGATATCAGCTTGTAGCAGCGAGCCGTTACATGCCGGGAGGCGAGCAGCTAGGGGGACCGCTCCTCAAGCGCACTCTTTCCCGATTGGCTGGACGGACATTGCATGCCTTAAGGGGC
>CAZRKW010000007.1:30029-40413 GCA_964600355.1 uncultured Acidobacteriaceae bacterium | reverse complement strand
CGTGACGGTGACCTCGACGCGCTCGCCTTTTTTGAGACTCACATCATCGCCATGTTCGTCGGTTAAGGTATTTGCGATACGCAGATCTCGATAGCGATGATCAGCACCGTGCACCGCAATCTGCGCCTTTTCCGGTTGGCTTGGGCGGAGAGGTCGGATAATTTTGTCGACGGCCCCCGGCATGGTGACGCTTGGGTGTTCTCGAATCCGCGCAGTATCTAAATTCAGCTCCGCGATTCTCGCGGACCTGGCGATACGCGGCTTTTCCATTTCCTTCCGGACGCTGGCGCGTGTCGCGTTGTTGAGCTTCTTTAGTTCCTTTTTAGTTTTGCTCATATACCCATCATGATATTGCGATGGACGCTATGCAGTCTCATTTCGCACAGTTGCGGAGATGCAGCCTGCCGGCGAAGGTCGCCGGCTTTGCTATGGCGTGATCTTCCGGGTGCCCGACCCTCCGCTGTTGAGGGTCGGTTCTCCCGCCCACGCCTCGCGGAAGGTGGGCACGAAGATCAACCGAAGGCCCGCAACAACGACCGCAACAACGACCGCAACGAGGACCGACCCTTACAATTCGAAGGGTCGGGCACCCGGGAAATCGCGCTTACAGGGGCGCTTCGGTACAGCGCATGCCGGTGTTAATCTGCGAAGGTTTTCAGGAGAAGAGCTGCTTGAAGAAACCCTTGCACCGCGAGAGAAACGTTGCGGGCGCGGGGCCGGAGGCGACTGCGCGAGCGGGCGTCTGAGTTTGCTTCAACGGCGACGTCGATTCACCGTCTGCGTCGGGCGCCGACTCGCCATTGCTCCCGCCGAGAAGACCCTGAATGCCGGCCCTGGCTATCGGCAATACGCGCGCGTACTCCTGTTCGAGCGCCTCTTGCACTTGGGGCCACTGCGCCTCGCCAAAGAGTCCGTGGCCGAGTTCGACGAACCGCTGAGTTTCCCGGGGTAACTGCTTGCCGCTCTTTCTTGATGGGGGCGGCGCCTCCTTGGGCGATTTCTCCTTGGTCAATTGCGCCTTGGCGAGGAGGAAAGAATCAGCCGTCGCCACGATCCGTACAAGTACCGAGTCGCGCCGCGCGAGTTCGGGCGTGTGGTGATTCTCGAGCACGTCGAGGAACGAAGGCATCAGTCCCCAGGAGCGCGCCATGATGTCTCCCAGCTTGCAGTGGTCGATGCCGAAGTACTCCTGTTCGATGGTGGGGTTGTCGATCCAATCGGCCGGTGGCGCTTCCGATTCTGCATCGCCCGCGTTGCCCTCGCTCACAAGCATCCATTCGGGAATCTGTCCGATATCGTGCAGCAGCCCGGCAATGTATGCCTGATGCTTCTCGAAATATTCCCAGCGTTCGGCGAGATATTGCGAGAGTGTCGCGGTGAGAAAACTGTGCTGCCAGAAAACGTTCATCTGCGCTTCGGGCAGGGCCTTGCCGGCAAAGTCCGCCACGGAAGTGGTGAGGGCGAGGCTGCGCAGGCGCTCCGGACCCAGCAGCGCGGCGGCATGGTCGATGCTGATCACGCGGCTGTGCATTCCGAGAATCGGCGAGTTGCACATGCGCAGAACCTGGGAGCTGAGCGTAGGGTCCGCGGAGATGAGCTGGCCGGCCTTCTTCAGATCGGGAGACGAGCCGCCGAGCACTTTTGCGAGTTCCAGAGCCGTCTGGCGAAAGGGCGGCAGGCCTTTGCGTACGATCAATTGCAGGCGTTGCTCGCGAGCCAGCTGATCGAGAGTCAGGGGCGATGGCAGCGGCGGATGCGCGTCGGTCGGCATGAGGGAGCCCGCCAACCATTGTAGAGTCGAAGCGCGACGGTCTCTCGTGGTCTTATCCGACAGGGTTTACAAACGGTAATACCAAGCGCCAGCACGCCCAGCAGGCACGCGTGTTCAAAGGGGGTTTCAGCGCCACCCATCAGCAGGCCAAATGGCCTGAATCCACGAATTGGATTGGATTCTTCATTCCGTCACGCGTACCCTCCCATCCTGCCTGAAATGGGCATTTTCTGAGAATCAGCAGCAAAGCAGGGTGATCGGTACCCTCGAGAGGGGTCATCGTCATTGCGATTACTGCTCTCTCCCTATGAAACCCGAAACAAGCAGCGGACCTTCACGAACCGACAAGAAGTAACTTTGCGACTGCCATACCAGAATCTCCGGCGAATCCGAAGACTTCGGATCAAGCAGCCCGAAAATAAGAAAAGAGACACATGAAAGCCAAAAAGATGGCCGAGAAACACAAATTGAACGGGAAGAACGGCTCCGCGAAACCGACGAACGGAAGCCTCTCGATGGCGGGTCTGCTTGACGAACCCGTGCGACCGAGCATTCCCGGCCAGCTCGCCGCCCTGGAAGCCGATACAGAGAAGCGCGGCAAGAAAAAGCTGAAAGCCGAGAAGAAGGCCCAGAGAAAAGCCGCTGAGAATGGCAACGGGTCCGCCAAAGCGCCCTCCGGGCCGTTCCCCATGATCGAGCTCATCGACGAACAGGTGCGCACCAGCATTCCCGAAGAACTCGTCGCCAAAGTCAAGAAGGCCAAAAACAAGAAATACATCATCAGCTCCAACTACCCCTATCCGAAGCAGATGAAGAACTCGGAGTATCTGAAGAAGATCGAGCGGCTGCAGATCGAACTGGTCAAGATGCAGGCCTGGGTGAAGGAAGTGGGCGAACGCGTGGTGCTGATCTTTGAAGGGCGCGATGCCGCGGGCAAGGGAGGAACGATCCAGCGCTTCACGGAGAATCTCAATCCCCGCGGCGCCAAGGTCGTGGCCCTCGCCAAGCCCTCGGACACCGAGCGCGGCCAGTGGTATTTCCAGCGCTACATCGAACGGCTGCCCACCAAGGGCGAAATCGTATTTTTCGACCGCTCCTGGTACAACCGCGCCGGCGTCGAACACGTGATGGGATTCTGCACGCCGCACGAGTATCTGGAGTTCATGCGCCAGACCCCGGAATTCGAGCGCATGATGGTGCGCAGCGGCATTCGCTTCTACAAATTCTGGTTTTCCGTGAGCCGCGAGGAACAGCTGCGCAGGTTCCTGGGCCGCGCCCGGGATCCCCTCAAGCAATGGAAGCTCAGCCCCATGGACGTGGAATCCCTCGGCCGCTGGGACTCCTACACCAAGGCGAAGGAAGCGATGCTCTTCTACACCGATACCGCGGATGCCCCGTGGACGATCGTCCGCTCCGACGACAAGAAGCGCGCGCGCCTCAACGCCATCAAGCACATCCTGTACACCATCCCCTACGCGGGCAAGGACAAGGACGTCGTCACCGCCCCCGATCCGCACATCATCGGCTCAGCCAAGGCGATCTACGAACACGGCGAAAAGACGCATTCACACGCCACCGCGCACCATACGAACGGCGGGCACCATTCGCACGCCGAGGAGCATGCCCACTCCTAATTCGCGCTTCGCGATGACCACCTGGATCGTGCAGAAAAGCTAGTCGCACTGAATAGTCCCCGAGGTACCGGTGCCGTTCCCTCGCGCGACGGGGTGCTCTCCGCGCACCGCTGAAAAATAGTGCGCCGGGGGAAACAATCCCGTGCGAGAGAATTCCGCGCCCAGCGCCCGCTTCACCTCGCGATACCAGTAATCGAACGTTCCCGGTGCGACGCCCACCAGCCGGATGGCTGTCTTGTACTCAAAGCTGCCCAGAAAATAAATCTCGAACAGCTTCAGCCTTCCCTTCCACTCCGGACGCCGCAGCGCGTGCCGCCCGATGCGCTCGAAGTCGGCCAGATATTCGCAAGCCCGCGCGCGGTCCGGCCGCCATTGATAGCCCGGCGATGGCGTCTTCAGATTCACCGAACGTATCGACGACGAAGTATCCTCCAACGACTCGCGCAGATTCCGGTACCGCCCGTGGCACACGTCAAATATCTCAACAGCTTTCATATGCGCCTCTCCTGAATTTCTTCTGCATCCTCTGCGTCCTGTGCATCCTCTGCGTCGTCTGCTTCTTGGGTCGCCTTAGTTGTCCCCGCGCGGAGGTTTCCCTCCGTCCGCGAGTAGCGCCCCGATCTCCCACGCCTCTTCCCCGCGCGACATTTCGTCCTCGATCGCCTCGACGCACGTTTGGAAGCATTCGCGCCACCCCACCATGTACCCGCGCGCGTACTCTTCGGCCATGCACTGCTTTTGCCGGTGCGCGCGCTGCATCGCAAAAAATTGCGCCACTTCAAGCCTCGGCGACGCGAACGCGATTCGCGCGCGGTATCGAGTCTCGCGCCACGCTCGCGCCAGCCAATTCAGCGGCGCGGGATAATACACGCCCACCCGCCTCCGCGGCTCATACCAGGCCATCCGCCATCCCCGCGGGATCACGCCGCCATGGCTCACTTCTTTTTTCAATCGCAGCAAATTCCATGCGCGCAGTTTCATGAACGTATGACCTCCGGGCCCGTCCCCACGGCGAGCTCCCGCCGCACCTCTTCGTCCCGCTGGGCCCTCAGCAGTTCCCTCTTCCGAATTGCCTCGATGAAAAGCTGACGGTAGTCGCGTTCGCGGTGCCAAGGGCTGGATGTGGTGTTTTGGTTTTGATCTCTACAGGAGGGTTTTTCGGTGTGTTTTTGCGTGGGTTGTGGATTTTGTTGGGGCCTGTGGGAATCTTTGTGGATTTCGCTCTTTATTCTCTTTTCTATCGCTCTCTCTATAAATGAACTACCTATCCCTGCTGTAACTTGTTGTTTCGAAAAAGGTTTGCTGCCATCTGCTACGCAGTTTCGCGCGGCCCCCTCCGCAAGTCTGCGTAGTCCCCCTTCATTTCTGCGTCCCCCCTGTGCAGGCTGTGG
The DNA here is from genome assembly GCA_964600355.1 of uncultured Acidobacteriaceae bacterium. GTDB lineage: Bacteria > Acidobacteriota > Terriglobia > Acidiferrales > UBA7541 > Palsa-295. Next base: position 35,617 of record CAZRKW010000007.1, on the reverse strand, counting down.
AAATTTCTTTGCCTTGGTGATCCGCACCACGATGCCGGAAGGCACAGCCTGCGTCTCGATATAGCCGCCGCGGCGCAGGTCGCGCATCCAGCGCTCAAGCGTACGGGGATTGAATCCCGTCTCTTCTTCGATTTCCCGGTAGGTTATCGGCGATCCGCCCAGCACCCAGCCCACGCCGTCGTGCTGGCTGGTCTGCCGCAGCACGAGCCAACCGTAGAGCCAGATCGAAGCGCCCATGCTGGCGCAGTGCCGCTGCTCGAACAGGCCGCCCCGCAGGCCGGTGCTGAAATCCTTGCCTCTCATGCGGCGGCTCGCCCGGTCATCGGAGTCCTTCAGGCGCCAGAGGTGCGGGTCGCGTCACCAGATCGCGGTTGCGAGTGCAGAGCTCCCTGCAAACGCGTAAATGTGCGGATGCCATGTCAGCAATGCCCGCAATACGGAATGCGAACCTTCACGTAGCCATCGGGTGCGTTGTCGGAGATCCGTAGACGCACGATCTTTCGCACCGCCGCGCGCTTGAAGCAGAAGCCGCAAAGCCGTGCTGTTTGTTCGCGAACGCGCGGAGAGGAAGACTCCCGTTCGATCTTCCGCTGCTTTTGAACCGCGTAATATCGCTCGAGACGTTTCGCTTTCTCCTCCGCGAGATGGAACGGATCAGTGCGCCACCGTCGCATATACTCCCGGTTCTGCCGCCGCTTGTCCTCGACCTCTGCTTCACAACACCGTTTCCCCGCGGACCTGCTAAGCGAATCTCGCACAACGGCCTGGTCTGGCATCGCTTCCTCCTGGTCAAGAGATCTCGATAGCCTGCTGGGGTTCGCTTGCGGGAGCGCAACCCGCGCCCAGTCGCGGCGCTCCGAGCCATAAGAACGCTGCAATCGCAAAATCACCCACGGTGTTCTCGAAACGATCGTGTTTCTACCGACTCTTCACCAGCGCGGCTGCCTTTTTCACCGCCGTCCCTGGCGATAAACTCGATTTTTCGAAGCCGGTACTGCTACCCGCGTACCATTGCCGGGAGAATTGCGAGTGTTAGCCTGCCGCCTCGCCTTCCGCCGGAATCTTGGAAGAGCGAAAAAAACGGAGGAATCGGCATGCGCGCCCCCCAGCAGCCGCTGGAATACCTTGTGACCGCGTCGCAAGCATCACTCGAAGCGTTTGAGCTGGCCCAACTGAACCGCTCGGCCAATTTACGAAAGGAGCTGCGAGACATCCTCGACGAATGGCTGCAGACCGAAGTCGATGCGCGAGTCTCGCGCTGGATCCTCGAGTGCCGCCGCGCGCAGAACGACGATGCCAGCCCGCTCCCTGCGGCTCCGCGCAAGCCGGTAAGAATCGGACAGCTCGCCCTGGCATTCCTTCCCCAGACCAATCCTCCCGGCGCGCGCAACCCGCAGATCCCGGCGCAGGCGTGGAGCGAGAACGGGAAATGTCCGCCAGAATTTCCCGTGCCTGGCATGTTCTCTCCATCTCAGGATGTTCATACACCCACGACTTCCTCAATGACCTCCTCAATGACCTCATCAATGACCTCTCCGATCGGTTTGCCCATGCCTTCGCCGATGACTCCGCCTATGACTTCAAAAGACGCCTTTGCAAGCCTGCGCCTCCTGGAAAAATTTCTAGCGCCGCCCGCGCAATCGAACGACACGGAGAATCCGCAAAGCATCCAATCCAACGCGGGAGCGCTATCGGATGAAGACCCTTCGCTCGAGAGCGAGGCGCCTGTGTATCGCGCAGACAGCAACTCGCGCCCGAATTACGCGGCGACGGCCCGGCGCCGAAAGCAGCACGGTAGAGCACGCGTCCGGAGCGCATTTCCGCCAACCGTGCGACGCGCGCCCCACCGCTGCGGTCGACATCACCCGCGAGCAGTAAAGGAATCAGCAGCAGCCCGGGCCGCGTGGCGCCCTCCTGCTCGCAACCGACGCCAACGCTCGCCCCAAGCTTCCATCGCCTTCCCATCAGCATCTGCCCTCCCCTGCCATTCGCAAACGCGCGCGCTGAATATTTTGTCGCCCGACTAGCGCCCAGCCATCCATAGTCCGCCTCCGCAAATCCGCAGCCATAACCGCAAGCAGCACCCACAACCCTCGCCCCAAACCCGTCCGCCAACATAACCTATCCATTACCCGCTCTTGTTTGCGATGCGGACTGGCCGGGGAAAATTGGTATTCACTCGATTACTCGGTCGGCGGAGGCGAGAATGACTGAGGGAACTACCGGGAGCGGGCTGGTGAGCAGGCTGAGGGCAAAACCGACCAGCTTGCGTGCTTGCACCTCGGTTAGCGATCATCGCCTAGAGGGCTGCACGGCGGAAAATTTGGGGAATGCGGCGAATTGCGCGAAGAAGGCGCTGCGCGGGGGTCAAACTGCAAACCGCGGAAATGCTACCACAACCGTCACATCCCACGCTCATTCACGCAGCCGAAATGGCGATTCGCGGCTGAGAGCTGGCGCGAAAGGATACGATGAGGACAGCGAGCGGTCGGGGGGCCTAACATTGCGGAAACTTGATGTGCACGGACCAGCTAACGAGGGACGACTCAGGAAGATGCGCTTACGTGCTACGGGGCGGCCAGGACTCCAGTAGCTGATCCTTGCGATAGATTAGGGCGTTAATGTCGTAGGGGGCTAGTTCGATGCTGTGGCCGTGCGTGATGGCGTCGGTGGGGCAGGCTTCTACGCAATAGCCGCAGAAGATACAGCGCGAATAGTCGATGTTGTAGACCTTGGCATAGCGTTCGCCGGCGGAAATTCTTTGCGTCTCCGTATTTTCCGCAGCTTCGATGTAGATGCAGTTCGCGGGGCAGGCGGCGGCGCACAAGAAGCAGCCGACGCACTTTTCAAAGCCGTGCTCGTCGCGCTGAAGGACGTGGATACCCCGATAGCGGGGTTGAACGCTGGCCGGAACGTCCGGGTAACTTTCCGTGGTGGTCTTGCCGAACATCGTCCGCAACGTCACGCTAAACCCTTTGAATAGTGTGACGAAGGTTTCCCCGACTTCCCTAACGATTGAAGGCATCGCCGACCACTTTAGCAAAGTTAGTCATCTCAGGCAAAGGTCTTTCGCACGTTTGGCCGGCTTTTGATTTGGAAAGAGCAAAGGCTCGCGGAAAAAACACCGATAGCGGAAGGCTCTGTTCGCGCCTCTTGCGTCGCAGCAAACGCTACGATCCGCGAGATCAACCGCAGCTCCGAAACGCACGTCAAGACACGACCTGCGCTTTTGCGGCGAATGCAGGTACGACACATCCAGTGCAGGCGTCGGCTCATTCCCCCGGCGGCGCAACTGGAGGCGCTTCCTGCAGGCGACCTTTACCGACCATAGCGGCGGCGATCTGGCGGCCGTGGAAACGTCCGTTTTCGATGAAGATGTCGGACGTATTCTTACCACCGACTACGACGCCTGCTACGTAGATTCCCGGACGGTTGGTTTCGAGTGTTTCGGAGTTCACCTTGGGGCGCCGGGTTTCCGGATCGAGCTCAATTCCCTGCCGCTCGAGGAACGAGAAATCGGGATGATAGCCGGTCATGGCAAAGACCTGTACGGCGGGCACAGCTGTTTCGTGATTGGAGTTCTGCACCAGGACTTGATGAGGCTCGATTCGCGTCACGTGGCTATTAAACATTGCGCGGATTTCGCCCGCGCGGATGCGGTTCTCGATGTCCGGCTTGACCCAGTATTTCAGAGTCTTGCCCATTGCGGAGTCGCGATGAATCAGAGTGACATGAGCGCCTCCGCGGAAGAGTTCTAGGGCCGCCTCGGCTGCGGAATTCCTTCCTCCGATGACTACCACTTGCTGATTCCAATACGGATGCGGATCCGTGAAGTAGTGCGAGACGTTCGGGAGATCTTCGCCGGGAATTCCCACGGGATTCGGCAGATCGTAGTAACCCGTAGCTATAACGATTTTCTTTCCGTGGTATCGCCGATCGCCGGAATCGGTTTTGGCGTGAACTACGAAGTCTCCCTCATTTCCGTCGATGCGCTCGACGCGCTCGTAGAGCCGCAGGTCGATGCCATAATGCTCGACGGCGCGGCGGTAATACTTCAGAGCCTCGACCCGCGTGGGCTTGCCGCCGGAAATCGTCATGGGAATATCGCCGATTTCCATGCGCTCGGGCGTGGTGAAGAAATTCATGTTGGTCGGATAGTGATAGAGCGAGTTACAGAGGCAGCCTTTGTCGATTACCAGGGAGTTCATGCCCGCGCGCTTGGCCGCGATGGCGCAGGCCAGGCCCGTCGGGCCGGCGCCGATGCAGATCACGTCGTAGAGATTTGTCATGGAACTAGTTTGCGATGAGGGATGCGAGATTTCAAGGTGGCCGCATTCCGGAGAGCGGAGAGTTTGTGGTGGCATCGCCGCCCTTGATGTTCTGGAGGCACACAGGCAAGAGTGACTGTGCCACTAAAACCAGCGTTGCAGACGTCGCTTATAGTGTCGAGCGGCGGGTGCGCGGGTTGTTTGTTTTCAACAAGATGGCTGCGATTCCGTTCGTCCGAGTGTGTCGAGTCAAATCGTCTGGAAATTGACGCGAAATTACGCGTAATTTCGCCGGGTTCCTGGCTCCGGTGGGGGATTCCGCAGAACATTGGAACCGACCGAGTCGTTACCGCCACGCACTGCATAACGCACCTCCGACTTCGACGCTAGCACAACGGGCGGCTGGCGCAAGGATGTAGTTGTCGTGGTTGGATTACGGAGCAGTGGGACCGCCGCCCACCACCGCCAATCGGGAGGTCAGCGTTCCTAGGAAACCCGGCTGACGCAAGGGTGCAGTTGTTGTGGTTGGCTTGCAAAAACTGCGAGACTCTCGACGAAATAATCGGACAACTGCGAATTGCACCCGAAGCTTCCAGTTTCAATATTCGCGATATCAGCGCCGACGCGAGCGCGGGGAGGCGACAGCGGGTCTCCGGTTAGACGGCTCCATTAACTCAAAAGGTATGTCGTTATTCCACTTGACAGCGAACGGCAATAGAGATAGTTACTACCTACAAATCAGTTGTGGTGGATCGGAAGCACAAACCAAACTTGAGAACGTGCGGAGGCCCGGCAGGCAGAGCTAATCGCGGGTCACACAAAAAGGGGAATGTATGAAACTGAGGAATGCGCTACGGGTGTGTTTGTTTGCGGTATTGGCTGCCCTGTCCATCGGTGCGCCCGCGAATCTTCTGGCGCAGTCTGCCGGAACGGCCGCGCTCACCGGGACGATTACCGACTCCTCCGAGGGCCGGGTGCCGAACGTCACCGTGACGATTACAAGCGCCGATACGAACCAGACGCGCACCACGGTTACCGGCAGCGATGGAACTTACCGGTTCTCGCTGCTCCCTCCGGGCGCCTACTCGGTGCGATTCGCCGCCAAGGGATTCAAGACGGCTGAAGTGTCGGGTGTGCAACTATCGGTAACTGAGATAACGGCCCTCGACCGCGTTCTGGAGGTCGGCGCGAAGGAGGAGTCGGTAACCGTAGAAGCCAGCACTGAAACTTTGCAGACGGCCAGTTCAACGCTGGGCACCGTGGTGACTTCGAACACGGTGACCTAACTGCCCCTGGCCAACCGGAATTACAGCCAGATCA
>CAZRKW010000007.1:0-30019 GCA_964600355.1 uncultured Acidobacteriaceae bacterium | reverse complement strand
GCAGCGACATACGCATCCTGGGCGAATGGCAGTTCGGCAAAACCACCGTCGATATCTACGTGAACGGGAATTCGAACCTACAGAACAACTTTCAGATGGATGGCGTAGCCATCGGCAGCATGGGCACGTCAGGGCGCGCGGACGATAACGGCGTTTTCGTCGGGATTCCGATCATCAATCCCGACGCGATCCAGGAATTCAAGATTCAGACATCCACGTACGATGCAAGTTTCGGACGCAACCCCGGCGCAAACGTGAACGTCGTTTCCAAGTCCGGGACAAACTCCTGGCACGGCACCGCGTTCGAGTTTCTGCGCAACGGGCAACTGGATGCGAATGGCTTCTTTTACAACCGCGACACCTGCGGGAGCACGTTTAAAGGGAAATCGTGCCCGAAGCAGGTGCTGACGCAAAACCAATATGGCGGCGTGATCGGCGGACCGATCAAAAAAGACAAGCTTTTCGTTTTTGGAAGCTATGAGGGAACCGGCCAGAAAAACGGAGTGGACCCGGACGGCTTCTCCACGATCCCGAACTATCCGGTGATTCCGGCCGGCGCGCGCAATACGCAGTCGTGGGTTTCGGCTCTCATAGCCGGAAATTGCAACAGTCTGGGTTTCAGCCCCGTGCCTCCGCTGTCGTGTTCGGCCACCTCCGTCGCCCCCGTGGCTCTGAAAATGCTGCAACTGACCAATGCGGATGGGAGCTATTACTTCCCCACAAACCCCACCGGAGGCACGGTCAGTTTCGCCATTCCAGCGATCTTCAATGAGAAACAGTACATTGCCAATGGCGACTACCTGGTGAACGATAAGAATACGGTGGCGATGCGATTTCTCTACGACACCACTCCGCGAACGCAAGCGTTCATCTGCGGCGTGTGCGGAGCGCCTCCGGGAGCGCCGCAAAACAGCCAGTTTTCCAACAGCAACGCCGTGCTGAAGCTGACGACGATCGTTACGAACAATCTGGTGAACGAGGCTCGCGTATCGTTTCAGCGGCTTTATTCCAACCAGGTGGACGGACTTCCCTCGGGTTATTCGCCCTCGAACCTGGGAATCACGCCCATTGTGCCGGGAACGCCGTTTGCACCAATCATGTCGTTCCTGACCAACAGCTTCAGCGTCGGCGGATTCCTGGATTTCGAGGTAAGCCCGACCAACCAGATTCAGTTGGCGGACCAGGTGTCGTGGTCGCACGGACCCCATACGATCCGCGCAGGGTTTGAGGTCGAAAAGGGCCAGTGGAACTTCGACTTCCCGGGGCTAGAGCGCGGATGGCTTTTCTTCCCCAGCTTCAGCAACTTCCTGGCTGCCAATACTCCGGGTAATATTTTGCAGTGTATCGTCTGCGTTTCGGGTTCCCCCTTCACTAGCGGCGGCATCATCCACGGATATCGGGCGACCAATCTCGAGGGTTTCGTTCAAGATGACTGGACTGTCAGCCCGAAACTCACCGTCAATGCCGGAATACGCTGGGAATACAACGGCATCTTTACCGACAAGTATGGCAACCTGACCAACACGTGGCCGAGCCTTCTGGCGCCCAATTCCCAGGTGCCGACGGGGCCGGTGGGAGCGGCCGCCAACTATGCCGGCACCGTGGTGGCTCCCAATTACCTGAGCCATTACCCGGCGCCCCCTAACGGCGTGCTGGTGAACTCGGGCGGATCGGGGCCGCTTCAGAAGCATCCTCCGTACACGAACTTTGCTCCACGGCTGGGGCTTGCTTACAAGGTGTCCGACAAACTGGTGGCGCGCGCCGGATTCGGATTCTTCTACGACCGAATCCCCGCCGGAACTTATTTCATGGGCGTCGAGCAGAATTTTCCGTACGCCGGAACGCTCGACTACGGCGGGTCCGCGGCGGCACCGTTCACGCTTCAGAATCCGTTCCCCGTATACACGCCGGGAACGTTCCCGCAGCGCTATTTCAACCCCGCCACCGGAGCTTCTTCGGCTTTGACGGCGGTCGGCGTGACTCCGATTGTCCACACGCCGCTGGTGCGGGAGTACAACGTGAACCTGCAATATGAATTCGCTCCCGGCTGGGTGCTGGAAACGGGGTATGTGGGTTCAGCGGGCCTTAACCTTACCGACAATGCGCAGAACTTGAACACGGCGACCATTGCGAGTGCGAGCCATCCCGTTAACGGTGTCACCACTACAACGCCGGGAAATGCCGGGGCACGCGTACCTTATCTGGGTTACTCTCCGACCGGAATGCAGATCACCACCTTCAATGGGAGCTCGAATTACAACAGTCTGCAGGTTACAGTCCGCAAACGGGTGGGTCATGGGTTGAGCCTGCAGGGCGCTTACACCTGGAGCAAGGCGATGTCGCACTCGATTGCCGATAAATCGGACAGCAATATCGCGACGAATTTAGCCCAGCAGTATGGTCCTTCCTATTACAACCGGCCGCAGAGGTTCATTCTCAATTACGAGTGGGATATCCCCTCGGGCAAACACGAAGGAATCGCAGATAAGGTTCTTAGCGGGTGGTCCCTTTCGGGGGTCACGACCATCCAGGACGGTACGCCCATCACTTTCGTGGACAGCAATGCCGGCACAGCCTACGGGACCCAGGGAAACGGCACGGGCAACAACGGGCGTGCACAGTTGTGCGGGAATGGACAGCCTATCGCGACACAAGGCGGGATCGAGGCGCGCCTGGGAGGAGCGAGCGGGGGCCCGGGATACTTCAACACGAAGGCCTTCTGCCCGGCACCCGCGATTATGCCCGACGGTGTGACCATCACAACGCAGGCGGCGTGCGCGTCATGCGCCACCCTTTTCGGCAATTCGGGAATTGGCATCTCGCTGGGGCCTGGCCAATTCAACTTTGACAGCTCTCTGATGAAGACCACCAAGGCGACCGAACGGCTCACCGTTCAATTCCGCATGGACGCATTTAATTTGTTCAACCATGCGCAGTTCAACTCCATCGGACAGGGCGGCTGTTGCGGACCTCAACCGTCCCTGCCGGATATTTCTAACGGGACATCGGGAATCATTTCGAGCACGAGCGTGGGGCCGCGGGTGATTCAGTTTGGGTTGAAGATGCTGTTCTAGAGTGAGCTTAGCGGAGGTAATTATCCATCGCTCCACAAGGAGCGATGGATTCCTCCTCAAGGTGCAAGGACGTTTCCTTTCGCAATCACTCCCCGGTAACGCCAATCTCCCGATTGGCGTTGTGTCTTACAGCAGCAATGCTTGACAGCGAAAGACACAAGGCCTAAAGCAACTAAAGGCGAAGGATTACGAGAGATTCTTCGCGCAGGGGACGGGGCTCAGAATGACTGCATTTTTGTGGTTGCTCGCGCGGCGTTAAGGCAGAGCGGCATTCAGGCAAAAACATAAGACCCGCCAATCGGGAGATTGGCGTTCCCAGGGGACGGCTTCGGCGGCATCCTGCTGCGTCATGCGGCGCTTTGGCTTCGCCGAAGCCCTGCGATTCGAGTTTTACCTGCCGTTTACCTTGCTAGCGGATCGGGTCGCATTTGGACTTTGACTACCTTGTCCTTGGTTCCCTGGCCGCCTTCGAGGTGCCACGCTGTGTAGGGATTGTAGCTGGTCCAGAAGGCGCGGCCTTTCCAGCCGGCTTTGGCGTTGTCAATGCGCCCTTGCATCGAGCGGGCGAAATAGCCCATTGGGTACGGGATACGGATCGTGACGAATTCGCCCGTTTTCGGGACCAGCGCGAGGATGGCGTCGGAGTTGACGGCTCCCGTCATGGGGACATCCTTGCCAAGTCCCAAAATGCCGTGGCGGTCGGCGAAGATCAGATAGGTCAGGTTGGTATTGATGGCTATACCCTGGAACGTCGGGCCTGCCTTGCGATAGATCGTCCAACCCTCGGGGCAGTGCTGTCCGGTGGCCGTGGGCCCGCGCAGGACCTTGCACTTGCGACGGTCAAACGAGGTGATGTGATCGCTCCCGCGCCAGTTCTGCCAAGCCACGCCTTCGCTATCCACGGAGACGCCTCCTGAACTGAATACCGGTGGATCCTGCCCCTTCGGCGGCGCGTAGACCTCGGCGTAGCTCGTGTAGGGCGGATTGGAGCCTCGCATGATGCGCACGAGTTCGTTGCGGTTCAGGCCCGTGCCGGAACACCAGGCGCTGCCGTCGACCGGGCTGACCGAGATGGCGTAGCAGCCGAAGTCGATGCGGTGGTCCTTCTTGGGATCGATGGGCTCGCTGGGCTCGGTCCAGGGCTTGGTGATCTTGCCGTCGCCGTTGGTGTCGAGAACCGCAGGTAGCCAGCCCTGGGACGCTTCAGGATCGTGGGTGCGATCCCAGGCGGCCGTGTCCACCCAGCCGATGTAGCCGGGTTGGCCAAAGAAGAGGCTGCCGTCGGGGCCAAACTCGTTGTGGTCGGTGGTGAAGCAGGTATCGATCTCGCTGAAGGACTTTTTCTCAGGATCGTACATGCCGACCTGCTTCATGCTGTCCTGCATGGGAAAGTACTTGGCGAATTTGTTGCTGGAGCCTGCCTTGCAGAAGGCGGGCTGGTTGCCTCCGTCAGACGCCGTGCCGCGATTGCGAGCCGAATACCACACGCGGCCGAGCGAATCGATCGCCGAACTGCGGGGTTTGGAAGACGATAGCCAGATGTTCTGGTTGCCCCAGTAGGGCGAGGGCATGTTCATGGTGATCGTCGCCTCGGCCTGCGAGGGAACCTTCGCGGAGTAGGCTGTGTTGGTGCGTGGGTCGAGCCAGACCATGTCGTCATTCCCCTGGGACACGACGCCGTAGACCGGGCCGTCGGGGTTGATCGACGGATTGCGGAGGTCGCTGGCGGCTTCGTCGTGCATGTAATCGCTCGGCTTTCCCCAGTCCCACAGGGTGAGCACAACGTCACGCTCGACACCTGCCGGGCGCGGAGGAGCTTCCGGGTAGGCGCCCTTGGCGATGCGGTCGGTCCAATCGGCGAACATGGTGCGCTGGTCGCCCAGGCCCAGGAATTGGGCGTTCATGCTGGCGCCCATCGGGCCGGAGGCGGTGCGGCGGTCCCAGGCGTCGAGAGTCGTCTTGAAAGGGCCGAACTTTTGCGTGACGGCGGTTACCTCACGGGTGGCCTTGTCGCCGATCTGGTGGCAGTCGAGGCAGATCTTGATTCTTCCCGCGACGTCGTTCACCGGAATGCGGCCCTCGGGAATCTTCGCCAGGCTCAGCCAGTAGCTGGCGGGATAATATTGCGCGGCGGTCTTTCCGTCAGGCGCGATTACGGCGGTGAGATCGAGCTGCTGGCCGGGCTTCGCCGTTACACGGGGCGAATCGACGAGTCCGTAGCCGCGCACAAACACCTGGTAATTCGCCGCCGGCAGCTCGGGCAGCAGGTAGCGGCCCTGATCGTCGGTTACCACGATCTTGGCGTACTTGGTGGGCAGGTCGTTCGTTTCGGCGACTACCCAGACGCCCGCTTCGGGGCCTTTGGAGCTGGTGACAACGCCTCCGATATTGTCCTTGTCGACGGTGACGGTTTCGCTGGCGCGGCGGCCAGAACTTGTCCGGGGCAGCAGCGCCGCACAGAGCGCGATCGCTCCAACCATCAACCCTGCGTAGAGAATTCTTTTGGACATAACTTCCCGCCTCCCTCAATTGCGATTCAGTGTACGGTTTGGAGAGATACTTTATTGCAAATTGCGAAGCTTTTCCATGGGGTCCGCCCTGCAGCGGCATCTCCGTTTTGAGCCCTTGGTCCGGCACATAGTACGACTAATCGCGGCCCGCGCACAACGGATTTGACTGCGAGAAAAAGGGGCTGGTGCTAGGCGCAAGCACCGAAGTTTAGGCAGCGGAGGTTACGCGGTAGGCAAGAGCGCATCGGAGAGCTCGGCGGCGAATTCCTCGAGTTCTTTCTCGCGTTCCGGGGTGGCGGGCAGCTTTTCTTTCTTGGATACGAAGTAGTGGCCGTCGTGCTGGATCATTTTGACGCCGAAATTGCCCGCGACCAGGTACGCCGGCTGGCCAAAGAGTGCCAGTCCGCCGGAGGCCTGCGGCGACAGCAGCGCGGCGCAGTTCCCTTTTCGTACGCCGACGTAGCTTTCATACATGGGGAACGCCACGATTTGAAAGCCGCGGTTCATTAGCCGTTGAAGCTGGGCCGCTTGCTGAGGAGTGATATCCATGCGCGATCAGGATAACAGAAGCTGACAGCGGTAATCGGATGCCGGAGGTACATGGCGGGAATCAGGCCGATAGACTTCGGAAATCGGTGGGTGCTAAGGTAAATTCTGTCTCATGCCCGCTTGCCGGGCTCGGGAATAATTCGCAGTAACACTTCATCGCAATCGTGAGGAGAACCGAATGAAAGGTCGAGCTTTGTTGTTAATGCTGGCAATTTTAATTGCTGCTCCCATGTTTGCCCAAGGGCCGGGACAGGCGCCGCCCCCGCCTTCTTTCCCGCCCGAGCAACTGGACCAACTGGTATCGCGCGTCGCGCTGTATCCCGATTCACTACTTACGCAGGTCCTGGCAGCCGCCACTTTCCCGGACCAGATTCCCGATGCAGCCCGCTGGGCCGATCAGCATCATTACCTCACCGGGCAGGCGCTCGCGGACGCGATCCAGGGAGACCAGCTTCCCTGGGATCCCAGCGTGCAGGCGCTGCTGCCCTTCCCGTCGGTGCTGGAGATGATGAACTCCGACATGAACTGGACCACCGATCTGGGCAACGCGTTTCTGGCGCAGCAGCAGGACGTGATGGACGCCGTGCAACGGGAGCGTCGCAAGGCTCGAGATTTCGGGTATCTGCGAAGCAATGAGCAGATCGTTGTGGGAGGCGGGCCTTATATCACGATCGATCCGGTGAGTCCCGGGTATGTGGTGGTGCCTTACTACGATCCTCGGATCGTGTATTTTCCGCCCCGGCCCGGCTTTTTCGTCGGGGGCGGCATCCGATTCGGCTTCGGCGTCACGATCGGCGGATTCTTCCGGCCGTGGGGATGGGGTTACGGAAGATTCGACTGGGGCCGGCACGTGGTGGTGGTAAATAACGCTCCGTGGGGACGCAACTGGTACAACCGCGGAGGCTACGTTCATCCGTATCCGGATGTTCGGCGGTACGCGCCAGCGCAGCGAGTTCCGGAGCGGCACGAGCTCGAGCAACGCTCGGAGCATGAACGGTCGTACGAACGCGAGGGGCGCCGACCGGTGGAGGAACATCACGGCGGCGATCACGACCGCGGCGGCGACCGCCGTTAGCATTTAGCCTTCTGTCGAGAATCACTGCAACCCCGCCAATCGGGAGATTGGCGTTCCCGGGGCAAAGAGCGCCATTCGGGAGAATGGCGCTCCTCGGAGGGGCATCCCAGCTGCGTCCGCTCCGCGCCTTGCCCCGGCACCGTTCTCTTGCATCTTGCCCTTCAGGGCACCTCTTTTACGTCTCATTCACGGGCTGTAAATATGTCTGCGCTATAATAGAATCACGATGCCGGGATTTCTGACCAGCCTGCTGCAATCGCTGCGCGACCGCCGTGGCACGGACATGCGTTACCTGTGCCGCCACCTGCTTTCCGAACGCGGCGAAGCCTCGCAAACCGCCCTCGCGCAGGAAATCATCAATACGTACAGGAAGATGAACCCGGCGCAGCGCGTGAGCTTCTTCGAAATGCTGTGCCGTGAATTTTCGCCGGACGAAGCTACCGTGCTCCGCGCTGCGGCCGAGTACGAGCGGAATCCCGGAACGACGACCCTTGCGGCCCTTTCAGCCGCGGTGGAAGCGCCGCGGCAGGAACTCATCCGCCGCATCAATACCGCGCCAGGCGGTACGGAAACACTCGTCACGATGCGCGAACATCTTCTCGATGCGTCAGGAAACGGGAAAAACTTCGAAGCGCTGGACGTGGACCTGCGGCATCTGTTCCGTTCCTGGTTCAACCGCGGTTTCCTGCGCCTCGAGCGCATCAGCTGGCAGACCTCGGCGCTGATCCTCGAAAAGCTTATTCACTACGAATCGGTGCATGAAATCAACGGTTGGGCGGACCTGCGCCGGAGGCTCGAAGCGGATCGGAGATGCTTCGCGTTTTTCCATCCGGCTCTCGCCAGCGAGCCGATCATTTTCGTGGAAGTCGCGCTGTCGCAGGGGCTTACCGGCGAACTCGAACCGCTGCTCGATATCCACGCGCCCGTCCTCGAATCCGACAAAGCCGACACCGCCATTTTTTATTCCATCAACAACTGCCTGAAAGGCTTGCGGAACGTTCCGTTCGGCAATTTCCTGATCAAGCAGGTGGTGGCGGAGCTGGCCGCCGAATTTCCGAATATCAAGACGTACAGCACGCTTTCCCCGCTCCCGCGGTTCTCGCAGGCTTTGCGCGATACGGAGAGTCCGCAGGGTTTCACGCGCGAACGCCTGTCGCGATTGCTCGCCGAATACGCGCAGGACCTCACGGCAGCCGCCAAGCGCCGCGATCCCGTGGAGGCATTCTTCTTTCTGTTGGAAAAGCCGCTCTCTTACCGCGAGGTTCTTTCCGCGCCGCTCCAGCGCGTGGCCCTTGCCTATCTCACCAAGGCGCGCAAAGACGGAAAGCTCTACGATCCCGTGGCCACGTTTCATCTCTCGAACGGCGCACGCCTGGAACGGATCATTCCCGCTGGGAACGTGCGGCCTTATGGGCTGGAGGCGTCTTTTGGCGTAACGGTCAACTACCGGTACGTGCCAGCGGAGCTGGAGGAGAATCACGAGCGCTTTGTCCGCGGGCAGATTCGCGTTTCCGCCGCGCTGCTGCGAGAGCACAGAAAAGTGGCCGAGGCTTGGGATGGGACGGCCGGCGACGCTTCCGTCTCCGAGACAGATGAGATCAGCCGCGTGGCTTCGTAGCGGCCAGCCCGCGAACGCCGTCTTCAGCGCTTTTTTGTTTTTCCGGTGCCGGACTTCTTGAAGTGCCCCAGCCGCTCCAGAACAGCGCCCACCACTAGCGGAAGCGCTACGGTAGCGTCATCCAAAACTTCGGCGAAGCGGCCGCCTTCTTCTTCCGGAATAAATTTGCCCCACGATACGGCTTCGGTATAGGTGCTGCCGGAGAGGCCGCCCCAGTTGACCGGCTCCGGGCAGATGCGGACTCCGTAGCTATAGCGTTTCAGCGGGACCTTTTCGTATCCGCGCCGGGCCAGAAGCTCGGCGTAGACGCCGAATTGCTGGGCCCAGTTTCTCGGAACGCCGCCGCCGATAGTGAAAATCCCCATGCGATTGGTGTTGAGCATCGTGGCAGCGTAATGCTCGAAATCCTCGTAGGGATCGAAGCGCAGGAGCGGCCTTCCCTGCTTGTTGCGCAGGCGCTTGTGCAGCGCGAAATCGATGCCCAATTCGGAATCGGTGAAGGCGGGCACGAACACCGGCACATTTTTTTCGGCGCACGTTTTCAAAATGCCGCGGCCTTTCGCGTGGCGAATCAAATACTCGCCGATGCGACGGTTGATCTTCCAGCTGCAGACGACATCCTCCGCGTCCCAGCCGTTCAGAATGTGCTGCATCACTTCTTCGACGGCGTCCAGGTTCACTTCCGGCTCGAGCGAATCGTAGACGCGGTTGTAACCAGCCTCGAAAAGCTCGCGGTCGTTCATGGCCGCGTTGTAGCGGAAGTGCGAGCGCCCGGTGGCTTCCACCAGGCCGTGGGCCATCAGGGCTCCGGTGGAGACGATGGCCTTCACGATGCCGGCCTCGACGAGGTCGCAAAAAACCAGGCCCATTTTGCCGACGGTCATGGCACCGGAAAGCGTCATCACTACGAGGCAGTCTTTGTCGCGGGCCATGGCTTCGAGCACGTCCGCGGCGTCGCCGATCTGGCGGGCGGTGAAGGCGGTCTGGCCCATCGAGCGCACGAGATCGTCGATCGTGTGGACGCGCGAAAGATCGAGCGGAAAAATGGGAGTGAGACGATCTTCGATCGGGTCGTGGAGGATTCTTCCGGTCACACCCTTTTTCTTCTTTGCCATTCCGCGTCCTCGCAGGTAATGTAATTCACTCGGCCAGCACAAACACACGTGTTGCGCGTGTGCGAGCTATTGATATTACAGAAGCCGAAGAAACGAAAGCGGTATTTCAAATTTCCCGGAAAGCATGAATCGACGATGACCCGATACACCCCCATGCCCCCCGATAATTTCGGCGGGCTTGCCGAGGAAGACTCACTCTACGAGAAGGCCCGCGCCGTGATTTTTCCGGTGCCGCTCGAGCGCACTACGTCCTACGAGCACGGAACGAGCCACGGCCCTGCGGCGATCCTGGCGGCCAGCCGAAATATGGAGCTTTACGACGACGAACTCGACGCGGAAATTTACAAGGAAGTGGGCATCGCGACCGTTCCGGCCATCGACACGATGGATGGCTCGCTCGAAGAGGTGATCGCGGAAATTTTCAGCGCGCAGTGCGGGTTCATCGACGATGGAAAGCTGCCGGTGGCGCTGGGCGGCGAGCATTCGCTCACGCCTCCGCTGGTGAAGGCGGTGGCGAAGAAGTACAAGGACCTGAGCGTGCTGCAGATCGATGCGCACGCGGATTTGCGCGAGGCCTATCAGGGGAACCCCAACAGCCACGCCTGCGCGATGCGCCGCGTGGTGGAGATTTGCCCGGCGGTGCAGGTGGGCATTCGCTCGCTTTCGGTGGAAGAGGCCAACGATATTCCGCGGCTGAGGACCAAAATCTACTGGGCGAGGGAAATCGTTCACGCACCCGTCGAGGGATGGATTGCAAAGGTGCTCGCCGATCTGAGCCATCACGTGTACCTGACGGTAGACCTCGACGGCTTCGATCCCGCCATCGTGCCGGCGACGGGAACGCCCGAGCCCGGCGGACTCAACTGGTACCAGGTGACATCGCTCATTCGCGCCGTGGCGACTCACAAGAAAATTGTGGGAATGGATTTCGTGGAACTGCTGCCGCAGCCGGGCGATCACGCTTCGGATTTTCTTGCCGCCAAGCTGGTGTACAAGACGCTGGGATACATTTTCTGCAAGAAATAAAATCGACGAGGTATCGGTGATGACTCAAGCTTTTGTACTATCCGTTTTGGAGGAGCGGGACGTTTACGTCCACGTCAGCACGCCGGGCTTTATTTCCTGGATCGTGATCGGGTTGCTGGCGGGCTGGATTGCGGGCCATCTCACGCGGGGGCGCGGTTTCGGCTGCGTGGTCGACGTCATCCTCGGATTGATTGGCGCGGTGGTGGGCGGATGGATTTTCACGCGCCTCGGAATTGTAGCGATGGGGTTCTGGGGGAGCCTCGCCGCGGCCACGGTGGGCGCGGTGCTTCTGGTGGCCATCGCGAGACTGTTCGCCGGCAGCAGGCCTTAGGAATCCATAAAGAGCCGGGGCAAAGGATGTTTGCGTCCGGATACAGTTTTGGGCACGTCGCGGGATTATTGCGCAAGTGCAAGTGGCGCCTTCATGCGGCTGGTATATACTGAGGCCAATGCATTCATATTCCGTGATGGGTAGCTGTCAATGACATCCAGAATTCTTTTGGCGGACGACCACGAAATTGTCCGCAGCGGCATGAAAAGCCTCCTCGACGCGCATCACCCCTGGGTCGTATGCGGCGAGGCGGAGAATGGGAAGCAGGCCGTCGAGAAAGTGATGGAGCTGAAGCCGGACATGGTGGTTCTGGACCTCAGCATGCCGGTGATGAATGGAATTGAAGCCGCCCGTGAAATCCGCAAAAAGGCCCCCGCTACCAAGATTGTGATCTTCTCGATGCATGACTCTCCGCGCATCGCGGAGGAGGCTGTGCAGGCCGGCGCCGACGCCTATCTCGCCAAGACGGCGCATTTTAGCGAACTAGAAAGAGTGATTGGCTCGCTGCTGAACGGCGGGTCGCCCGCCAAGGCTTAGAAATAGAAAGCCGGCCCAGCAAGTCCGACCCCTTTGAGCTTCCCGCGACTTTCTCTGTCTTTACAGCTACGACAACGGCAAATACAAAGAAGGCATCGCGGTTACGCGTCGCCCCTGGCGTGAAACAAAGAAGGATCCTTCGTCGCCACGCTCCTCAGGATGACTGCTGGAAGTCCACGGCTACAACGGCAAACAGCAAAGGCAAGAACGAAGGCAACGACAACGGCTAGCCGGGAGGGTACCGGGCGGAGTCGTCTGGCTCCGCCCGGCAGTTCGTTGGGGAAACAAATACGGGACGCTACGGTTCGATGATCTGGTTGCGCAGGGCGTAGCGCACTAGGTCGCTCACAGTGTGCACCTGGAGTTTCCGCATGATGTTGGCGCGATGGGTGTCGGCTGTCTTTACGCTGATTCCCAGGGTGGTCGCGACTTCCTTGCTGCTATTGCCTTCGGAGATCAGGCGAATAATCTCGCGCTCGCGCGTGGTGAGGCGATCCTTCAAGGTTTGGCCGCCGCCGGCGAAGGCGGTGGGGGACGTGCCCAGGTTCGTAAGCATGAGTTCGGTGGCATGCGGCGTGAAAAACGGCTTGTGGTTCGCAAGCGCTTCCACGGCGAGCACCAGATCGCGGTCCGAATCGCTTTTCACCACATAGCCGCGGATACCGGCTTCGAGAATCTCGCGGATGAGCTGGTCGGAGTAGTGCATCGACAGGACGAGAATCTCGGTCTTGGGCGAGGTCTGGCGAATCTGCCGGGCGGCCTCGAGGCCGTCCATCTCGGGCATGCCGATATCGAGAATCGCGACGTTCGGCTGCAACTCCCGCACCTTGGCTACCGCCTCGGTACCGGTGTGCGCCTCCCCGCAGATTTCCCATCCCGGATGCGATTCGAGCATGGTCTTGAGGCCGCGGCGCATCAAAGCATGGTCATCTGCCACTACGATCCGCAACACACTCATTCCGAGCCTCCTGTGGTTTGAATTCCGTACATCGGATTGCGCTTCCAGTATGTTGCTCATGTCAATCCTTTCGCTCCTTCGGCAGCACGGATTTGATGGTGTCGAGCAGGTTCGCCAGCGGCGCCGATTTGACAGCGAGCCCGTGAACCCCGATCTTGGCCATTTCGTTGCGGATCTGCTGCGATTCGTGCATGGTGAACGCCACCACACGGATTCTCGGGGACGTCTTCAGAATTTCAGGAGCGGCTTCCAACCCGCCCATCACCGGCATGCTGACGTCGAGGATGACGACGTCCGGATCCAATTCCTGCACCTTGTCGATAGCTTCCCTTCCGTTGGTGGCCTCGCCGCAGACCTCCCACCCGGCGCCCCATACGGCCGAACGCAGCCCGCGCCGCACCGCTTCGTGATCGTCGGCGATCAAAACCCTCAGGGTTCTCTCGCGGGCAGCAGCGGGATCCCCGTCCGGATTCACGCCATTCTCTCCGCGCGAGGTGAGCGTGAGGAACAAAGCACTGTCAACAACGCGGCCGGCTGGCGTAGATCGGGGAACAGAAGATCCTCGGAGTTCGGGCTGCCATTGGGTATCCATTTCGTTCTTCCATTCCCCGGGCGACTTCTCCGGAGGCTAACAATGCTGCTCAAACCACTGCGAGGCTTCAACTCTCATGGATGCCCGCAAGCCCCTGCGCCCTTGCGGAAGCCCCTAATTCAGCATCACAGAAAACAGCCGACTTGGTTACACAGAAAACCTTAATTGTCGACTTAGAGCAATACAGGGATTCCCCGATAGCACGGCGACGTCTGGCTGTAGGCACTCCGATTTCCCAAAAGCCGCGATGCGGGGCCGGTCGAAAGCCGCCCCCGCAAATGCCGCCGGTCAGGTGTGGTACCATGACGCGACGGCACATCGCACGGCGCGTGCCCCTTTACCCTGGCCTCGTTAGAATCGTCGACCGTTCTTTGCGCAGGCTCAGCGAGAAACCGAGAAAAAACATTTGAGCACATCTTCTTTGTGGGCCATTCCGCTCGGCGGATTGGGCGAGTTCGGGATGAACATGCTCGCCCTGCGCACGGGCGACGACATTATCGTGATCGATGCGGGCCTGATGTTCCCCGAGCAGGAGCTGCTCGGCGTGGATATCGTGATCCCCGACATTACGTATTTGAAGCAGAACAAGCGCATGGTGCGCGCGATCGTCCTCACGCACGCTCACGAGGACCACATCGGCGCGATCCCCTACATTCTGGGCGACCTCAACGTGCCCATTTACGGCACGCAGTTTACGATGGCGCTGGTCCGCAAGAAGCTCGAAGAGCACGGGCTTCTCGATTCGGCCAAGCTGCACGAGGTCTCGCCCGGCGATACCACCACTCTGGGCCCCTTCCAGATCGAATATCTGCGAGTCACGCACAGCACCATCGACTGCGTCGCGCTGGCGGTGCGAACCCCCGTGGGCGTGATCATTCACACGGGAGACTTCAAAATCGACCCTACGCCGGTGGATGGCAAGCCATTCGACCTGCACGCTTTCGCACGCTATGGAGCCGAAGGGGTCCTGGCGCTTTTCAGCGACAGCACCAACGTGGAGCGCCCTGGTTTTACGCCCTCCGAGCGCGCGGTGGTGGTGCGGCTCGAAGAGCTTTTCCGCGCCGCCCCGGAACGCGTGGTGGTCTCGTGCTTTTCCAGCTCGATTCACCGCATCCAGCAGGTGATCGACGTAGCGCGGGTGGTCGGACGCAAAATCGGCATCGTCGGCAGGAGCATGGTCGACAATATCGAAATCGCGCACGGCCTGGGCAAACTGCGCATTCCCGACGGCAGCATGGTGCGCCCGCAGGATATCCGCGGCTTCGACCGCAGAAAACTCGTGGTGCTGGCGAGCGGTACGCAGGCGGAGCCGATGTCGGCGCTTTCGCGCGTCTCGGTCGATAACCATCGCCTCATGAGCATCGCAGAAAACGACACCGTGATTCTGTCCTCGCGGCTGATTCCCGGAAACGAGAAGGCCATCTTCCGCATGATCGACCACTTCTTCCGGCGGCGCGTCCTCGTGTATTACGAAGGAGGGCGTTCGGCGCCGATCCACGTTTCGGGGCACGCCAGCCAGGAGGAAATGAAAATCCTGCTGCAGCTGGTGCGTCCGAAGTATTTCGTTCCGCTGCACGGAGAGTACCGCCATTTGTTCCGCCATGCCGCGCTTGCCGAGCAGGTGGGCGCCGTTTCCGGCGAGATTTTCCTGCTGGAGAGCGGCCATCCGGTGGAATTCACGCCGGACGGGAGCGCCTACCGCCGCGAGCCTGTGGCCGCCGGGCGCGTTTGCGTGGATTCAGGATCGCTCGAGGAAATCGAGGACGTGGTGATCCGGGACCGCCGCCATCTGAGCGAAGACGGCGTGGTGGTACCCATTGTGGCCATCGACAAGCACACCGGGCTAATCGAAACGCCCCCGGAAATCGTCACGCGCGGCTTTCTGCCCAGCGAAGACGGCCAGCAGATTCTCGCCAAGGCGCGCGAGGTGATTCTGCGAACCATCGAGCAGTCCACCCCCGAGGAGAAAATGGACTGGGGCGTGATCAAGGAAAAGATCCGCGTGGAGCTTAAGCGCTATCTCAACAAGCAGACCTCCAAGCGGCCGTTGATCCTGCCGGTCATTCTGGAAGTGTGACGCCGTGTAACACGGCGTTCGCTTCCGCTGATTCCTTCCCGTGATATTCAAGCTACGCACTTATGAGCCCGGCGATTTCGAGATTCTCTACGAAATCGACCAGGCGTGTTATGAGCCGGAGATCGCCTATTCACGGCGCGAATTGCGCCAGTACATGCGCTTTCCAGGACTGGAATGCATGGTTGCCGAAGCGGAAGGCAAGCTGGTGGGCTTCTGCCTGGCCGCGAGCGAAGAGGCCCTGGGCTACGTGATCACCATGGACGTTCTCGGTGAATACCGGCGGCATGGGATCGCCTCAGCTCTTCTGGAAGCCGTGGAGCAGCGCCTTGCCGCCCGGGACGTGACAGAAGTATGGCTGGAAACGGCCACCGACAATGACGCTGCAATTGCCTTCTGGCAGAAGCACGGATATCGCAAACAGGGGGTCCGAAAAAACTACTATCCAGGCAAACGGGACGCCTTCACCATGCGGAAATCCATTGGCGGACCGCGCTAGCACAAGCGGGAAGGCCGCTACTTCCTGGTGGGGCTGACGGATTTCGATAGCCATGCCAGATAATCGCGCGAGCCTTTTTCAATGGGCAAGGCGATGATTTCGGGTACGTCGTAGCTGTGCAGGCGCTTCACGGCGGCTTCCAGCGCTTTCAGGCGGGAGCGCGAAGTCTTGATGATGAGCAGATACTCCTTCGCGGTGTCCACGCTTCCCTTCCAGCGATAAATCGACTCGATAGGCGTCTGCAGGATGTTTACGCAGGCCGCCAGGCGCTCCTCGACGAGCGTGCGGCCGATCTTCCTGCCCTCTTGGACCGAATTGCATGTGACCAGCACCACGAATTTGCCCGTCGACATTTGCCGTTGTGGCTCCGTTATGGCTTCGTTATCGCTCAAATTTACTCTTGGGAACAACCGATTGCATTCGATTCTTGCTTAAGGGCGCCGCGCGCGACAAGATACAATGCTTCATGGCGACTGAAACCATCCATTTCGGGACCTCCGGCTGGCGCGGAATCATCGCCGACGATTTTACGTTCGGCGGTGTGCGGCGCGCCTCCGTCGCCATCGCAGCACACGTGCTGGCGCAAAAGAAAAACCCCACGTTGCTTGTGGGCTACGATACCCGCTTCTTCTCCGAGGAGTTTGCCCGCACCTCCGCCTCCGTGCTGCGTTCGCACGGGTGCCGTGTGTTGTTTTGCCACGGGGCCACGCCCACGCCGGCCATTGCCCACGCTATCGCCCACAACAATCTCGATGGCGGTGTGAACATCACAGCCAGCCATAATCCTGCCAGCTACAACGGCCTGAAATTCTCGGGGCCCGAAGGCGGCCCGGCTTTGCCCGAAGCGACCAGGGATATCGAGAAGCGCGCAGCTGCGATCCAGCATGAGCCCGAGGCCCACCACGAAATCGAAGATAAGTTTGAGACAGTCGATACGCGCGCGCCCTACTTCGGACAGCTCCGAGAAATGGTCCGGTTCGACGTGCTGAAAAAAGCCAAAGGCCATTTCGTTTTCGACGCGCTGCACGGCTGCGGCGCGGGCTGGCTGGATAAAATTCTGATCGATAGCGGCATCAGCATCACCAGCATTCGCACCAACCGGGACGTGCTGTTTGACGGAACCGGACCCGACCCGTCCGAAGAAAACCTCGCGCCGCTGAAGAAAGCGGTGCTCGACAGCAAAGCGCTGGCGGGGCTCGCCACAGACGGCGATGCGGACCGCTTCGGCATCCTCGATCGCGACGGCTCGTTTATTTCGCCCAACCACATCCTCGGGCTTCTGTTCGACTATCTTCTCGAAACGCGCGGCTACAAGCTGGGCGCTTCCCGCAGCGTTGCCACCACGCATCTGCTCGACGCGGTGGCGCGGCTCCACGGCGTGGAACTGTACGAAACGCCGGTGGGATTCAAGTACGTGGGTCCGCTGCTGCGCGAAGATAAAATCGCCATCGGCGGCGAAGAAAGCGCCGGTCTCACCATTCGCGGCCACGTTTCCGAGAAGGACGGAATCCTCGCCTGCGTGCTGGTTGCCGAAATGATCGCCGCGCGCCAGAAGTCCCTTGGCGACCAGCTGCGCGACTTGTTCCGCCGGGTCGGGCGCGAATACTGGCCGGTGCGCGTGAACCTGCATCTCGCGGACGACGTGCAGGCGCGCGTCCCCGAGCGGCTGAAGGGCGATTTCAAAGAGTTTGCCGGCCGGCAGGTGGCGGCAGTGAATCGCAAGGACGGGCTGAAACTTATTTTTGACAATGGGGAGTGGATTCTCATGCGGCCGTCGGGCACCGAACAGGTCATACGCATTTACACCGAGGCGAGTTCGCTCGCCGAATCCGAAAAGCTTGCCGAGGAGGCGCGCGCTTGGATCACTCAGTAAAGAACCACCCGGACGGCTTCTCCGGCCATCTGAGCGGGTTCGTCCAGAAAAATCTGGCGTGGTTATTGGGCGGAGCGCTGGCGCTGCTCCTGCTTCAGGATGTCTTTGGCACGCACGGCCTGATCGCCATGCGCCGCTCGCAGCAGGAAGCGGCGAGAGTGCAGCAGGAAATCAGCCAGCTGGACGAGGAAAACCACCGCCTGCAGGAGAATGTGCAGTCCCTCAAGTCTGATCCGGCGGCGATCGAGCACATCGCTCGCGAGGAGATGGGTCTGGCGAAACCGGGAGAGTACATTTTCAAGATTGCGCCACGGTCCGGCAGCGCCGTGGTTCCGGATAGCTCGGCGGCTCATCCATCGCAGAAACCCTAAACGATACGCTCCTCGCTTCGCGCCGTGGGAATAACAACGAACGGCAACCGGCGACGGCAAAGATGGTGGCGCTAACTTCGCTGGGCCTCGGCTTGCGGGCGTAGCGTTTCCCGCAGCCAGGAAAGAACCTAGCGCCTTGTCCCTTCCAGCGCGTGCGCGCCATCGAGAGCAGCACCATCGCCACGAATATCACCAGCAGGCCCACGGAAGCAGTCGGCACGCTCTGCGCTCCTTTTTTCAGGATCGAGAACCGCCCGTAGACGAACTCGATATGCACCCAATACACCAGCAGCGACGTCTGGCCCATCTGGATCAGCGGGCTGAAGCCCCATTGGCCTGCGCCCCAGCGACACCACGCGTAGCCCAGAAACGTAAGCGCCAGCAGAATTGCAATCCGTGCGAAAACGTAGTTGGGGCCCGTGTGCCAGTAGTCGTAGACGGCATAGAGGTGCACGGGCGAAGCGTCCAGCAACATGGATATTTTATAGATCGCTACCCCCGCAGCTCCTAGCATCGCGGCGGTGATCCCCGGATTTTTCACCGACCAGTCGCTGAACAGCACGAAGCCTACCGCCAGCCCGGCGAAAGCGAACGCCGTCCAGGGAAAAAGCGGAAATAGCCACGATTGCGGCTTGTTGTAGATGTGGACGCCGTTGATGTAGGACTCGAGATACCACGGCAGCCAGCGCGGGCGCAGCGTGGTCCACAGCGGCGGCGTGGCCAGCGCAACCCCTAGCGAAGCGGCCACCGCGAGGATCATGTTCGTACTGCGACGCCGCGCCAGCCAGCACACCGCACCCATCAACACGATCGAGAGCCCGATGGTGTTCAGGATGTCGACGCGCAGCAGATCTGTCCACGGCGACCACGGCCAGCCCAGCGCGAATTCCTGCAGGCGAAACAGCAGCGCCAGCGCGAAAATTTCTCCGCCTCGGCGGATCGTCTTCGCGGCGATTTGATTGGGCGGCGCCCCCTTCCGGCGCGCCTTGTCGGTAACCAGCGCCACCGAAAAACCCGCCAGAAACAGGAACAGCGGGCCCGGGAGAAGGCCGCTGAACCGCGACCAGCCGTAGAGCGCCGAGTGCCGCGCCGCGGGGCTTAGCCAGGAGTCGTAGCAATGGACCTCGAACATCACCAGGCAGGCGAGCCCGCGCAGCCAGTCGATGTAGCCGAGGCGCTGTTGTTCCGATGTGCTCATCAGATGAAGACGAAACAGAATCCATGAGGCGCGAGCGCAAAGCAAGTTTTTCCGGGAGTTTTGTGCGCGCTCAAGTAAAATCCCTTTCTTGGCGGCAAACTCCAGATCGTGGCAGCTGAGTTTCGTCAGCGCGAGCGCCGTGTGGGCGGCGATTGTCGCGCTGGCGGCTTTCTGGGGCGTGTGGATGGGCCTCGCCGGGCGGCGTTTTATCGTCGCGCTCGCGGTTGCCGCCGCGCTGTTTGCTTTCGAGCTGTTCCTCGCGGCCCCGCCGGTGCTGGCCCGCGTGCAGAGAATTCTTCGCACGCGCGGCGGCACGATTGCTCCGCTTGTGCCGTTATTCGCCGTGCTCGTGTATGCGTTTGGCGTTACCGGCAGCTGGAAAACGATGCTGGCGGGCGCGGCGTATGCCGTGGTTCCGGCCCTCCTCGTCGCTGGCAGCGCCGGAAAATCGCCCGGCACGTGGGAGGATTACGCGGCGGCGATCCTCTTCTGGCTTCCGGTGGAATTCCGGTGGCTCTACGGACTGTTTCCCTACCCGCCGCAACTCACGCATACACTCACGGTTCTGATGGCGCTCAGCACGGGCGTGGCGGCGTTTGTGCTGCTGCGCAGGCTGGACGGCACCGGCTACGCCATCGCCTGGGGGCGCGGTTTCGGCTGGCAGGTCACGCTTCATTTTTTAGCCTTTGCCGCCATTGCGATTCCTCTCGGCATGCGCATCCATTTCATCGCGTGGGACCCGAGCTTCGCGCGCGTGCGGTCGCTGCCAATCGTCGCGCTGGGGATTTTGTTCTTCACGGCGTGGCCGGAGGAGTTTCTTTTTCGTGGGCTGCTGCAGAATTTACTTTCGCGGACGTTCGGGAATCAATGGGCCGGGCTGGCCGTGGCGTCGCTGATCTTCGGGCTGTCGCACATCTTTCACGCGCCGTATCCGAACTGGAAGTATGTACTGCTCGCCTCCATTGCCGGACTCTTTTACGGTCACGTCTGGATGAGGACGGGTTCCATGCTGCCCGGTGCGCTCGTTCACGGGCTGGTCGACATCACCTGGCACGTTCTCTTCCGCTGATTCCGAGCGCTCCCTACTTCACAACTCCTGCCAGCGGACTCGAAGCCGTCGCGTACAGCTTCTTCTCGATGCGGCCTGCGAGGAAAGCCTTCCGGCCTGCCTCGACCGCCGCGCGCATCGCCTCAGCCATCAGCACGGTGTCCTGCGCCCCGGCAATCGCGGTGTTCATCAGCACGCCGTCGGCTCCCAGCTCCATGGCAATCGCGGCATCGGAGGCTGTGCCGACGCCCGCGTCGACGATCAGGGGCACCTCGGTGATTCGTTCACGTAGAATTCGCAAATTGGCCAGGTTCTGGATGCCCATGCCCGAGCCGATCGGCGCGCCCAGCGGCATCACTGCCGAAGCTCCGGCGTCGATCAATTTCCGCGCCACGATCAAGTCGTCGGTGGTGTACGGGAGCACCACGAAGCCCTCTTTCACAAGCGTCTTCGTGGCGCGCACGAGTTCCTCGGTGTCGGGGAAGAGCGTCTGCTCGTCGCCGATGACTTCGAGCTTCACCCACTCCGACAATCCGACCTCGCGGCCCAGGCGTGCCGTGCGCACCGCTTCGTCCGCCGAGTAGCATCCCGCCGTGTTGGGCAGGATGAATATTTTCGCGCGGTCGATGTAATCAAGCAGCGATTCCTTACTGCGGTCAGTGAGGTTCACGCGGCGGACAGCTACCGTCACCATATCCGCGCCCGACGCGGCATGCGCCCGCGCCATTTCCTGAAAGCTGCGATATTTTCCGGTGCCCACGATCAGGCGCGAATTGAAGGCGCGCCCCGCGATTACGAGTTGATCTTTCATGATTCTCTCCAGCCCATATTCTACTCCGCTTCCCCTGCTTTTCACCGGCACCCGGCGCGGAACGAGGCCCGTAGCGCTACGCCAGGTGCTTTGGGCGCGGCTCTTCGACATCGGCATACAGCCGCGCGATCACATCTTCGTAATGCTGCTCGATCGTGCGCCGCTTGAGCTTGAGCGTATAGGTCAGCTCGCCCGAAGCGTAGCTGAAATCCTGGTCGAGCACCGCGAAGCGCTTCGGCTTCTCGTACTGGGCGAGCTCCGCCGTAAGGCGCTCGATTTCGCCCGAGAGCAGCTCCCGCACCCAGGGATCGGAGGAAATCCGCGCCGGCGCGGGAAGCTCGCGACCGGTTTTCCTGGCCTCCGCTTCGATCCCCGGCACATTGGGGACGATCAACACCGAAACGAACTTGCGCCGGTCGCCGATCACAATCGCGTTCGAGATGAAGCGGCTGGTCTTCAGCAGATTCTCGATCGGTGCTGGCGCCACGAACTTCCCGCCCGCCGTTTTCAGCAGCTCTTTCTTGCGATCGGTGATGATCAGATAGCCGTCCTCGTCGAGCCGGCCGATGTCGCCGGTCGCAAACCATCCCTCGGGCGTGATCGCCTGGGCTGTTTCCGCTGGCTTGTTGTAGTACCCCTGCATCACGCACGGCCCCTTCACGAGGATTTCGCCGTCGTCCGCGATGCGCAACTCGACGTGCGGAATGGGCCGCCCCACCGTTCCCACCTTGTTGGCGGGAGGCAGGTTTGCAGTGGCAATAGGCGAAGTCTCCGTCAATCCGTATCCCTGAAACACCGGCAGATTCACTGACCAGAAAAACTCAGCCAGTTCGGGCGCGAGCGGCGCGCCGCCGGAGACGAAGTTGCGAATACGTCCGCCCACGCCTTCGCGGATCTTCGAATAGACGATCTTGTCGGCAATGAGCCATTGCAACTTCACGGCGGCCGGCACTTCCCTTCCGTAGGCGCGCCACGGGACGGCCTTGGCGGCCACGCGCAGCGCCCAGTCAAAAATGGCGCGCTTGGCGCCCGATTCGCGATGGCCTTTCTCCAAAATATTCGCGTACATCTTCTCGAAGAAGCGCGGCACGGCGGCGGTGATCGTCGGATGCGCTTCGAGCAGCGCTTCCGCCACGGTTTCCATTTTCTCGAGGTAAGCCAAGGAAATTCCGCGAAACAGGAAGCCGTAGTCCAGCGTGCGCTCGTACACGTGCGCGAGTGGCAGGAAAGAAAGCGCCAGATCGTCGCGATGGAAGTCGTAGCCTTCGAGGCCGTCGAACGCATTCGAGCACAGGTTGGAGTGGTTCAGCATCACTCCTTTGGGCTCGCCCGTGGTTCCCGAGGTGTAGATGATCGTCGCGAGTTGGCCGCTGCCGACCTCGGAAGCGCGCCGACGGTATTCAGCCACCTCCGCGTCGCCCGCCGCTTCAATCAGAGCTGCGTAATCCAGGAACGAACCCTTCAGGTCGGCGGGCGGATCGATGGCGATGGCTTGCTCGATCGTTTTCAGCTTCGCGCGGCATTCCGCGATTTTCCGCGCGCGCGGCTCACCCGCCGCGACCACCACCCGCGCGCCCGAATCGTTCAGAATGTAAACGAGGCGCTCGGGAGACTCGTTGAAGTAGACGGGCACCGTGACGCCGCCCAGCCCTTGAATCGCGAAATCCGCAACGTGCCATTCCGGGCAGTTCGGTGAAAACACGGCCACGCGATCGCCAGGGCGGATGCCCAATTCAGAAAGAGCTTTAGACAAGCCCGCCACCCGGCGCAGCATTTCCGCAGCGGCAATCGGCTCCCACCCCTTCGAACTTCGGTAAACCTGCGCGCGCGGATTCGCAAAGCGGTCGACCGCATCGAGAAAGCATTCCGGGACAGTACGATTTTCAGCCATTTCGCAGCAACTCTAGCGTAGAGGAGCGCTGCCGCGCAAATGCATCGCGAAAGAACGTCCGCGCGAAGGTCTCTGCAAACGAGGCCTCCGCGCCCGCGGTGGTTGAGGAGAAAGCCTGCCGGAGAACGAGGGCTCTTCTAAAACTCCGAACTTGTGTTCCGCAGCTCGTGAATTTCCGGGCCGGAAGCGATCCTGGCCTGCTGCAGGCATTCGATTGCCGTATCCCGTTCCTGGCGGGCTTGTTCGCCATAGCGTTCGCGGTCGGATGGAACGGTAGTGTGCACGGCGAGTTCTTCAAACTCGATGGTCTTCTTCAGATGTTCCTGTGCCTCTTTGTCATACTGCTCGCCCATGTACAATCGCGGAACTGTCTTTGGCATCGCATCTCTCCCCTCGCCCTCGTTTTGCTTCGACTGAGGAAATGCTACGAGCGCGCGGGAAGTTCATCAATACCCGGAAACGGGTATCCGTCTCACTATTACCGCAACCAGGGCGATTTCAGCAGCATGACGAAGATGAATGGCGCCAGGAGTCCCGCCAGGCCTATGACGGCGCTCGCGAGTATCTCTTTTCGCATTACTGCTTCATTCTTCGTCCGCTGCTGCGCGCCCGCGCGGAAGGCGTTTCTGGCCGACTTCAAGGCAGACTCGATGTGGCACAAATCAGCCTGCGTCAGCGCCGTTCTCCCGGCGGAACCTTTTCTCAACTGCACGAACTCTAGCCGGAATTGCGCCAGCACATACAGAAGAAACGCGCAGGCGCCCGTGCTCAGAATGCTGAAAGCGATAGGTACCATGTGAATCCTCCGGAACCAGCGAACTCACTTGCACCAAGTGTAGAAAGAGGGCGTCAAGCGCGCATAAGAGGACGGTAAATTTTTCGTAAGGCGCTCGAACCATAAGTCCCGAATTTTCAGCGGAAACAGCTTCCGGACGAGGAGGGTTCAGCCCTTCAGCAGGCCCGTTCTATGACTTTCTTCTTGATCGGTTATCGCAAAGGCCGTATTACTATCCTGCTATTCCGCGCCCTCCGGAGAAGCCTGCCGGAGTCCGCGCGTTGAAATTCAGAATTCGGGAGGCGAAAAAATGTCACTTGGCAAACGCGCGACAGCTGAATTTTTCGGCACCTTCTGGCTCGTGTTCGGGGGCTGCGGAGCGGCGGTGCTGGATGCTGCATTCCCGGGCCTCGGGATCGGCTTTCTGGGTGTCGCCTTGGCGTTCGGGCTCACGGTTCTGACCATGGCCTTCGCCATCGGCCATATTTCGGGGTGCCATCTCAATCCCGCGGTTTCGCTCGGCCTGGCCGTAGGCAAGCGATTCCCGATGTCGGAAGTGCTGCCCTATTGGATCGCCCAGGTGCTGGGCGCGATCGCGGCATCGAGAGTGCTGTACGTGATCGCATCCGGCAAAGCCGGATTCTCTCTAGCTGGCGGCTTCGCCTCGAACGGCTATGCCGACCACTCGCCGGGAGGCTACTCGCTCACCGCCTGCCTCGTGGCGGAAATCGTCCTCACCCTGTTTTTCCTGCTGATCATCATGGGTTCCACGGACCGGCGCGCGCCGCAGGGCTTTGCCGCAATCGCCATCGGCCTGGGCTTGACGCTGATCCACTTGATCGGCATCCCGGTGACAAACCTCTCGGTGAATCCGGCCCGCAGCACGGGACCGGCGCTGCTCGTGGGCGGATGGGCGATCCATCAGCTCTGGCTTTTCTGGCTGGCGCCGCTCATCGGCGGAGCGCTGGGCGGGGTAATCTACCTCGTATTGTTCGGTGACGCCCGCGAACGCACTCTGCCGGATGCCGTGGAGAGGGCAGAATCGAACGCCGCCGCTTAGGAGCCTGCTGTGTGGATTGGGACGCGGGAAATCGTAGAATTTCCCGCGTTCGCCTGCGAACTGATCCGCAAACTACCCATTCCCAGAACCGCAAGTCCGATCCCCAGCAGCAAGAAACTGGAGGGTTCGGGCGTGTCGGTCGGGGGAGGCGGATCGACCAGAAACTCCTGCCCGTAGCTCCCGATGGGAGTCAGGATATTCCAGTTATTGGGCGCGAAGCCGTTCGCCACGGCAGTTTGCGCCTCGCCAACGAGTAAACTGTTGGTGCCATAAGGATCGCCGCCACCGGAAAAACTCCAGACCGCCCATTGCAGCTCCGCCTGGGTCGTCTGGTTACCGCTGGCAACGGATTGATCCAGCAGCCACGCGATCTCAGAATAAATCGTGCCACTCCCCAGGCGCGTCGAGCTGTAATCCGCCGTGCTGCTGATATCGGTGACCGTGGCCTGCCAGCTCGTGTTGCCGGTGATGTCGTGAGTGAAATCGACGCAATAAAACAGCGCGTCCTCGCCGTTCAAGGTGCCCTGGTAAGGCGGGATACCGTAGCCGTTGTCTCCGAAGGCGTAGCCGCCGTTGAAATACACGGTCGCAATGTCGTCCGCTTTTGCGGAAAATGCCAACAGGAACAGTACCGGAATTAATAAGCTCAATCGCTTTGCCAACACTCCATGCCTCCGTATGCACCGCTCGGGCTCTGTCCGCTGAGTTCCCCCGCCTGAGTGCGCTAAGAAAGAATGACAACCGGACGCGGTGCAGGAAACAGTACGGGAGTACCTATTTGCTGTAACGTACGCCTCAGTGGAACGCCACGCGCCCGGTCTTGTCTCCAATAACGCGATCAGGCAGAATGCGGGATCAATCAGCGTCCCGGCGAACCGGGTCAGGAGACCCAGAAAATCAGCGAAGCTCAGCGGTATCGGATGAGGACCATGTCGCTCACGTCGTCGCTTGCATTCCTGATTGCGATGGGATGCTCGATCGCGGCCGCGCAGTCGGCAAAACCGCCTAAGAACTCCGACTCGAAGGCCTCCGCCCTGGGCGCTGCCTATTCCCAGGCCGCGCTAGCCGCCTTGAAGGCGATTGAAATGGACGACACCGTTCCGCATATCGACAATGGCAAGCCCGTGGGCGATAAGACCACGCTTGCCGCCATCCTCGCAACGGGAGCCAAGGCACAAAAAGCGCCGGAAAAATCCACAACAGACGCGTTGAACGCCATCTACAACGACAAACTCCTCGACAACAACCGGCGCAACACCAAGAAGATGGACTTCGAGTCCGATTCCGGCCTGGAAGACGAGGGCTCCCGCGAAATGACCGCCATACAGCGCATGCAATCCGATACGGAACTCATCAGCATGGACGAAAAGGAAAAATCCTGCTTCGATGCGATGGAGACGATGCTGAAGGCGCGCTCGTCCAGTATTCCGGCGGCGTGCCTGGCGTGGTCGCCTGCTCTGAAAGCCCTGCCATCCGGCAAATAAAACGAGCGTATAGCGGTGATGATCCCAGGCGGCCAAGGCAGGCGGCGAAGTCATGGTTTACAAGCCGCGTTTCCCGGAGTACCTTTCCTACGGTTTGCGCGCTTCCCAGCGCCTTTGCGGCGAACGAATACTCGGGAAGCGCGACCCGGCACAGGAGACTTCGATGCAGTACCTTTTGGCAAGCTCGCTGGCATTTTCGCTCTCGTTGCTGGCCGCGACACTTTCTTTTTCGCCTGCGGCGATTTGCCAGAATGCCGAAAAAAAGGCCGCTCCATCGGCAAACGCAAGAGCAGGACAGCCGGTCGATCTTTCCGGCGTGTGGGACTCGCAACACCGCGGACCCGGCGGACTTCAGACCGTCGACTCAACCTTCCACGGCGAGATTCCTCCCATGACGCCGTGGGGCGAGGAACGCTATCTGGCTACGCGGCCTTCCCAGGGGCCGCGATCTGTTCCCGACTCGACCGATCCCGTGTATCCGACGAAGCTCGGCGCGCCGGGATGTTTTCCCCCGGGTGTTCCGCGCATTTATCTCCAGATATTCCCCATGGAAATCATTCAAATCCCGGGCCGCGTGCTGATGCGCTTCGAGTTCGATCACAGTTTGCGCGAGGTCTGGGTCGACGGCCGCGGCCATCCCGCCGATTTAAATCCCACCTACATGGGAAATTCGATCGGCAAATGGGAAGGCGACACGCTGGTAGTGGATACCATCGGATTCAATGACAAGACGTGGCTCGATCGCGAGGGCCGCCGCCACAGCGACCAGCTCCACATAATCGAACGCTTCCGCCGCACCGGCCATGGCACGCTCGCGGACGACATCACCATGGAAGATCCGAAGACGTTCACCAAACCGTGGACCACGCAGGTAATCTTCGAACTGCGTCCGGACTGGGAAATTCTCGAACACGCCTGCGCCGATTACGTGAATTTCGACGAAGTGCTGAAACTGCAGGGGCAAACGAAATAGCGGGACGCATTTTGCGCACAAGCTGCGATACAGTATCCGCGGTATTCAACCGGGGGTTGGCATGAGACCAAGGCGCGTGTTTCCCATGGCGATCGCCTCGCTGTTGTTGCTGCTGCTTCAGGCCCCGGCTTTCGCACATCACGGCGTCTCCGCTTACGACGTGACCAAACAAATCACGCTGAAAGGCGTCGTCACGGATTTCCAGTTCATCAACCCACACTCCGAAGTTCGGTTGGACGTCACCGACGACAGCGGCCACACGGTAAGCTGGCTGTGCGAAGCGGGCAGCCTCAACTTCCTGGTGCGGCGCGGATGGAGTCGCAACTCGCTGAAGGCCGGCGACCGGATCACCGTGATGGGCAACGCCTCGAAGAACGGGTCGCCCAATCTGCGGCTTACGAAGGTCACGCTGCCTGATGGCACCGATCTCGATCCCCTCGTTGGCACCCAGAACGCCAGGTAACAGGAATTGCTCCTTGCCGACGCGATAGAGGCCGAGCCTTCCGTTCGAGAGCGGTTTTACCGTCCGGAACTCGATGCGCTGCGTTTCTTCGCGTTCTTCTGCGTTTTTCTGGCTCACGGGTTGCCGTCGAAGAAGCCCTATTCCCTGCTCGCGCTATCGGGAGGCTTCGGGCTCTGCCTGTTCTTTCTTCTCAGCGCCTATCTCATCACCGAGCTTCTGCTCCGCGAGCGCGCCCGGACCGGCACCGTTCACCTGCGCGCCTTTTACGCGCGCCGCATTCTCAGAATCTGGCCGCTGTACTTCGCGATGCTCGCATTCGGCTACTTTTTCGGAATCGTTCGCCCGGACGCCGCCTGGGGAACGGGACGCCTCTTCGCTTATCTGTTCCTGTTGGGGAATTTCTACACCGCGCGGCACGGGCAGGTCATGAATCCCGCCGGCGCTCTGTGGAGCATCTCCGTGGAGGAACAGTTTTACCTGCTGTGGCCCTCCGTTGCAAAAAAAGGAATCCGCTCTCTGTTGCTCGTGTCCTGTTTGGTGATACCCATCTCCTATTTCTGGATGTATGTGCTCTACCGCGCCGGCACCAGCCTTGAACAGGGCATCTGGACCAACAGCCTGGTCCAGTTTCAATTCTTCGGCATCGGCGGGCTGCTGGCCTTGGCGTTTCGCAGCGGCAGTCCCAATCTGAATTCAGCGCTTCGTATTCTCATGCTGCTCGCTGGAGTAAGCCTGTGGCTCGTGGCGGGTGGTCCGCTCCAGCTTTTCGGCTCGCGCGACGCCGTTTCGCTCTGGCAACTGATGATGGCCTACGGGTCCGTTGCCCTCGGTTGCGCGCTCCTCTTGACTGGAATCCTCGGCGCACCCTCGAATTGGTTCCCGAAGCCGTTGGTTTATCTTGGAAAGATTTCCTACGGCCTGTACGCGTACCACCTTCTCGGACTTCGCCTGTCCGAATCGCTCGTTTTCAGGTGGCACTCGGCTCAACCCGGCAGCGGAACGCCCTACGCCGCGCGACTTCCCATGGCCCTCGCGATTACAATTATCTTCGCCGCGCTCTCTTACCGCTTCTTCGAGTCGCCGTTCTTACGGCTCAAAGAACGCTTTACGTTCATCCCGTCGCGAAAAGTCTAAGTGATCGCCCTTCCGGCCCGAGCCGGCAGTCCTGGGAATTGACACGCTTTTCATATGCGTGCACCATAACTCCACAGTGAACATTGTAACTGAATACCGGTGCGCGAACCCGCGCTCCCCGAGGGCAGCCTCGTGAAAAGGCTCATCGCCGCCGCGCTGCTTTTCATCGAAATCGCCGCCTCCATTTGGGCCATGGATTTCGCTTTCAGCTTCATGAACGAGCCCAGCGATATTTTTTTCTGGGGCGGTCTAGGACTCCTGTTTCTGGTGGGCGCGTTCTGGTATTACCGGTTTCAAGTCTTCCGACACCGGAAAGACAAAGAAAAGGAACGAGGTGCGCAGAATCATGAGGAAAGCGTGGCTACCGAAATTACCAAGTTTGGCCATACTCTTGGCGGCGATCTTCGCGGCCGGATGCGCGACGCGAATTGGCCCTGGAAACGTGGGAATCAAGGTTGACCTAGCGGGATCGCAGCGCGGGGTTGAAGATTTGCCCATCCGCACCGGCTGGGTGTTCTACAATCCGGCGGGATCCAAGGTCGTCGAGTACCCGACCTTCGTGCAGACGGCGAAATGGACCCACGACCTGAACGAAGGCCGGCCCATCAACGAAGAGCTTTCGTTTAACACGCTCCAGGGATTGACGGTCTACGGCGATATCTCATTGTCCTACCATCTCGATCCGGCCAAGGTGCCCGCCTTTTACGTGAAGTTCCGCAGCGACGACATCGATCAGTTCACCCACGGCTTCCTTCGCAACGTCGCGCGCGACTCGATGAACCGCGTCGCCGCGAACTACACGGTGGAAGAAATCATGGGTGAGAAAAAGCCCGAGATGGAGCAGCGCTCGCGCGAAGAACTCCAGTCCGAGGTCAAAGACATCGGCGTGGTCATCGAACAGTTCGGCTTCATCGGATCGCCGCGCCCGCCCGAAAGCGTAGTCGCCGCCATCAACGCCGCCCAGCAGGCCAAGTACATCG